>CASFRQ010000144.1 GCA_949296785.1 uncultured Alphaproteobacteria bacterium | reverse complement strand
AGAAAAAAGCTGCTGCTTTTTATTTTGTTTTTGCCTTGTTTGTTCTTGTTCGGGTGGCTTTGTTTTCTTTCGTTCCAAAAGACACAGGGGAAAGAAGTGACGGTGGTAATAATGGGATACGATCCCAGAGATTTACTTTCGGGGCATTATATCGCTTATCTGATAGATTGGAACAAGACGGACTGTGGTCAGTTTGAGGGCGGTGTATGTCCGAAAAATGATTTTTGCCGGAACTGGAAAGGGAGAGGAGGGGCTTGCCGCTTTTATGTTCCGGAGCAGGATGCGGCCGTTTTGGATGGTTTGTTTCGGAGAGGAAATGGCGAGGAGATGGTCTTTGAAGTTGTTTATTCTTATATCCCGGGGCGTGAAGCTATCGCCGAAAGATTGTTAATTAACGGCGCTCCGTGGCAAGAGGTTGTTCCCGCAACTAAGTAGTTTTTGAGGAAAAAAGAATTTTTCAGAGGTATTTTCCCTTTCCTCTTATCTATCTTGAGTGGTTTTTTTAATCTTTTTTGTGTTTATTGCTTTACAAAAAAATAAAAACATATATTCTTAAGAAGAAGGGTTTTGCCGGATAGTTTTAAATATACCCTGTTTCATTTGGTTTAGATGGCTGTCCGGTGTTTTTGATAACAGGTTTTTTTATGGCGAACATGTTCTCCTTTTTGTCTGAAAAAAAATTCTTAAAAACAGAAAAAGCGACTTTAAAAGGATTCGGGGGGTGTAAAGCACGAAGGGGCACGAGTGAATCTGTCTTTCTTTCTGTTTTTCATAAAATAATTTTATTCAATAGCGAAGGTTTCTTTTTTTTCTGCGGTTTTGAAAAATCCCTGACTTTTCTGAAGGAATTGAGCAGCGGGTTTGAAAAGATTCCTTATATGATGGGAAGGTTGCGGAAAAGAGAAAAAAGTTTTCCGGACAATGCTTTTAAATGGGTGTCCGAGAGGGGAAAATGCTGGCAACCGGTTTAAAACTGAAGAGGGTTGAAAAATGAAAAAGGGAAAAAAGATTTTGTTGGGCGCTTTGGCGTTTCTTCTGCTGGCTTTGGCGGCCGGTACCGGCGCCTACTTGTATTCGGAATACAAGAAAACGCCGAAAATCGTTGTTCAGGAAAAACAAAAGACGGTAGATGTCTGGCTGACGGCGCCGGGCGAATCCCGTTTTATAAAAAACAAGGGGATTGAACCTGATTCTTTGAGAATTATCTTTTCTTCACCGGATGCAAATATAACCTTAAACAAGGGGGAGGCATCCTCCTATGTTTCCATTTTTCCCTCGGTGGCCGGGAAATGGAGCTGGAACGGGAATTCATCCATATTCTTTTATCCCGATAAAGATTGGGCGCCGAATACGACTTATACGGTAACTCTTTCGGAAAGCCTTTTTGGAAAGGATGTCAAGCTTCCCTCTTTAAAACGGCAATTTACAACACCTCCTTTCAAAGGGAAGATGGATGAAACGGAATTGTACACAGATCCGGTCCAGCCACAGATTAAAAAAGTGGTTTCTCGGTTGAGCTTTTCCCATCCCGTCAGCCTGCAGGAGGTGAAAAACAATCTGAAACTTTACTGGTCGGACAAAACGCCTGTCGGTTTTGAGTTGACTGCGGAGGAAGGTAACCGCGTTTTTTACATTTTATCCGAACCGATTCAATTAAAAATACGGGACGATTTTATTTATCTGGAATTGTCGCCCGTTCAAAACCTCTATAATTCGGAAAAAACGCAGGAAAAAATAAAAGACAACCTGTTGCTTCCCGGTTCATATGATTTCTTTAAGCTGGAGGGGGCTTTTTCCCAAACGGTTGAAAATGAGGAAAAGGATAACGAATCCGAACAGATTTTGATGATGGAGTTTTCTTCTCCCGTTAAAACGAAGTCTTTAGGGGAATTTTTACAGGTTTCTCTTTTCCCTAAAAAGTGTTCCTGGGTTCGGCGTATGACGGATGACTGGAAAAAAGCGCCGGCGGTTCCTTTGCCTGTCCGGTTGATGGAACAGGAAAAGGAGGCATCTTCCCTTCAGATGATGAAATATGAGGCGGAGCCGGATGAATCCTGTTTAAGAGTAACTGTCTTAAAAGGGTTGGTTTCGGCGGACGATTTGGTTTTGTCCGAAACGCAAAGCGTCTTGGTGGAACCTTCGGATTTTCCGAAAAAACTGAAAATTTCCTCAGAAGGAGCCTTGTTGCCTTTGGCGGGGGAAAAAGTCCTGTCCTTTACGACGAAAGGGATTGCCAAGGTGGAGGCAAAAGTCGCCAGAATTCCGGCGGCGTCCATCAATCACTTGGTGTCTCAAAGTTACGGCAGTTTTGAAAAACCGTCTTTTAATTATTCTTTCGGTACGGATGATATCGCCGAGAACTTTAAGGAGACAATTCCTCTTCTTAACGCGGCGCCGCAAAAGGAAAATTACGCTTCTTTGGACCTTTCTAAGTATTTTGAGGAGAAAAAAGGCCTTTTTATCGTTTCTTTAAAAGGATTTGAAAAACCGGATGATTTTTATTCCGATGTGGAAGACCAACGCTTTATTCTTTTGACGAACCTGGGAATGATGGTGAAAAGGGCTCAGGATGACTCCTTTGATGTTTTTGTTTCCGATTTTGTGGCCGGCGAACCCGTGCATCGCGTCCGCGTAGATGTTTTGGGGCGTAACGGGCGCCCGGTCATGACGGAATATACGGACAGGGAAGGACGTGTTTCTTTTCCGGATTTGTCGGATTTTAAAAATGAGAAAAAACCTGTGGCGTTTGTCGCTTCTTTGGGAGACGATGTCTCTTTTATCCCGTTTTCCTCTTATGAAAGGGAATTGAATTATTCTTCGTTTGATGTCGGCGGGGAACATTCCTTGGATAAAGATGACTTAAAAGCACTTCTGTTTACGGACAGAGGGATTTACAGACCCGGTGAAACAGCTTATTTCGGTTTGATTGTCCGGGACAGGGATTTGTCCGTCCCGGTATTTAACCAGCTGAGACTGGAGGTCTACTCCCCTTCTTATCAAAAGGTATTTACAAAGATTGTGTCCGTTCCTGAAGGCGGAATGGTGGATTTTTCTTTGCCTCTCGGATTGGGGAGCGCGACAGGAAAGTATACCGTTTCGGCGGCCGTATTTAAAAAATATGGCGGTGGTCGGGCTTCTTCGGGGGAGACAAGCGGCTATTTCAACGAAATCGCCTCTGAATCCTTTATTGTAGAAGAATTTGAACCGGAAACCATGCGGATGAAAGTTTCTATCGTCGGTGCCGAAAAAGAAGGATGGCTGACAGACGAGGCGGCAAAAGTTTCCGTTTTCTTGGAAAACCTTTACGGAACGGCGGCCGAAGGGCATGAGGTGAAAGGGTCTTTCATTCTGACGCCGCAGAGTTTCAGGTTTAAGAAATTTAAAGAATATGTTTTCTATGACCCGTTTAAGGATGACAGGCATCGTGCGTCTGTGCCTTTGCAGGAGTTGGACGGTAAAACAACCGATGAGAAGGGGTTGGCTTCTTTTAAGATTGATTTACAGGAGTACAGACACGGGCTTTATAAGTTGACTTTTCTGGCGGAAGGGTTGGCGGCAGTCGGCGGACGGGCAGTTACCGGGCAGGCGTCGGCTTATGTTTCCCCTTTGAAAGTGTTGGCCGGATATAAGGCCGAAGGCGACTTATCCCTCCTTCATAAAGGGGCGGAACAGTATATTGATTTTATTGCGATTGCGCCGGATATGGAAAAAGTCGCCCTTGAGGCGCCGACCATTCAGCTGTCGGAAGAAAAATATGTTTCCGTTTTGATGCGCCAGCCGAACGGTACTTATAAGTATCAGTCCGTTCTTTCGGAAAAGCCGGTATCTTTAGAAACGGTCGCGTTTCCGGCTCAGGGGTTGCGCTATCGGTTGAATACGCAAACGCCGGGACGATATGTTCTGCGTTTAAATGACAAAGACGGGAAACTTCTGTGTCGGGTAGCTTATCAGGTCGGCGGAGAAAGAAATACGGCCGGTTCTTTGGAAAAAAGCGCGTTTTTAACCGTTCAGCCGGAGAAAAAAGAATACCTGCCGGGGCAGACGCTTAAATTCCAGGTGACGGCGCCGTACGCAGGATACGGGTTGGTGACAATTGAAAAGGATAGGGTTTATGCCGCCAAGTGGTTTAAAACGGATACCCTTTCTTCTTTGCAGGAAATTGAGGTACCGGAGGAGTTGGAAGGCAACGCCTACCTGAATGTCGCTTTTGTCCGTGATGTGAAGTCGGATGAAATTTATATGCCGCCTTTAAGTTACGCAGTTGCTTCATTTGAAATCAGCAACCATTCCAGAAGGCAGGAGATAACCCTTTCGGCACCGCAATTCGTGAAACCTGGCAACGATTTGAAAATTTCATATAAGACTTCCGTTCCGGGAAAAATTATCCTGTACGGGGTGAACGAGGGGATTTTGAACTATATCGGTTATAGAATGCCGGACCCTGTTTCCGTTTTCTTGCCGAAAAAGGCTTTGGAAGTGGCAACTTTTCAGACGCTGGACCTTATCCTGCCTGACGCCGGCAGCCTGTTGAAAAAGGCGAGGACCGGCGGCGATGGCGGGGAGGAAAGCGCTGTTGACAATTTTATGAAACAGTTCCTCAATCCTTTTGCCAGAAAAGCGGATAAGCCCGTTGTTTTCTGGAGCGGCGTTTTGGATGCTTCTCCCGAAGAACGGGTTTATACCTACCGGGTACCGGATTCGTTCAACGGGACGATTAAAATTATGGCGGTGAGCGCGGGAGACGGCTCGTTCGGTAACGCGTCCGAAGATGTTATTGTCAGAGGGGATTTTGCCTTGACGCCGTCCGTTCCGATGAATGTCATTCCGGGGGATGAGTTTGAAGTCGGGCTGGCTGTGTCTCATGTGGCGGACACGGAGGAGGCTCTTCGGGTGACAGCGGCGCTTTTGCTGCCGGAGTCTTTGGAGTTTGCAGAGGGCAGTCGTCCTTCCCTTCAGGAAGAAATTGAAAAAGGAAGAGAAAAGAGCTTCCGTTTCCGGCTGCGTGCCAAACAGACGGATTATCTGGAACCTGCCGAACTGGTTTTCCGGGTGTCCGGACGGTCGTCTGACGGGGATTTTTCCGCCCAGAGGAAGGTTCAAATGGGTATTCGTCCGGCTTCCTCTTTCGGTGTTTATTTCAAGTCGGGGATTGCGACGGACGGCAAGGTGAAACTGAAGGGCTTTAATTTGCCGATGTACCGGCAGTTTTCCGAAAAGAGGCTGACGGCGTCTTTATCCCCCTTAATGCTTGTCCCGAATATCGCGTCGTATTTGAAGGAATATCCGTACGGCTGTTCGGAACAGACGGTCAGCAAGATATTCCCTTTGATGGCGGTCTTTTTTGAGATGCAGGATTTTCTGCCGCAGGGGGAGGTGTATCGTTTATTTGACGAGGCGGTTTCAATTCTGCAAAAGCGGCAGATGCTTTCCGGCGGGTTGTCCATGTGGACGGGCGGCATGACAGAGGACAAATACGCTTCTATCTACGCGTACCATTTCCTGAGCTATGCAGCCAAGAAAGGGTTTAATGTCCCTTCGGATCTGATGGGAAGGTTGAAGTCGTATGTAAAGAAAATCGCGGCAGAAAAAAGTTCCTTGCCTTATGAAAGAGGATATTCGGCATATGCGATTTATGTTTTGACATTAGACGGAGAAGTAACGACAAACTATCTGATAAATTTGGAAAGCCAGTTGGACAAAGAGGAAAAAGGCTGGAAAGATACTTTGACGGGTGCTTATGTCGCGGCCAGTTATGCTTTGCTGCAGGATGCGGAAAAAGCGCAGGCCTACCTCGGACAGTACAACATCGGGCAGAATCCCAATTTGGATACGCAGCTGTTATTCCTTTTGGCAAAGCATTTCCCCGACCGGTTTAACAAAGTGTATGAACAAGCGGTTCAAGTCTTGATGGAACCTTTGCAGTCGGGATATTTGAATACAAAATACGCCTCGTTTGCAATTCTGGCTTTGAGCGCTTTGCCGGAAAATTCGGATATGCCGGTTCAGGAGGTCGTTTTCTCAAAAGGCGTTGTAAAGGGAAATAAATTCAATTATGTTGATTTTACCGAGGAGGACGCATTTGACGAAGTTGTCCTGACTGCCGAAAAGCCGTTTTTCTATGTCATTCGTCAGGAGGGCTTTTTGAGAGAGCCCGTGTCAAAGCCGATATCGGAAAAGCTTGAGATTTCCAAAACATTCTTGAATGAAAAAGGGGAGGAGATTTCGGACAGGGACTTCACTCTTGGCGAAGAGATAACGGTTGTATTAAAAATCCGTACGACAGAGGGAAAATCTTCTTATATAAAAGATGTCGCGCTGGTGGATTTGTTGCCTGGCTGTTTTGAGATTGTTTCGCAATCCGTGAAAGGAGAAAATTCTTATACCGTTAAAGCGGTTGAACCGCGTGAAGACAGGGTGATTGTCCATTTGGATGCTTCACCTTCTCTGAAAGAAATATCTTACAAGGTGCGGGTAACAGCCAAAGGGAAGTTCGTTCTTCCGGCGGCCGCGGCACAAGCTTTGTATGAAGCGGATGCCAGAGCTTCCACGGCGGCCGGCATGGTAACGGTGAAATAGGAAAAGCGCAAAGGGCCGGGTGGATATTTGCAGGTGTCCGGCCCCGAGGCTTTTATTTTCGGCGATTAAAAAGGATTGCCGGTATGTTTTGTCCGGTTGTAGTTTGTCTGGTTATATCCGAAAAGACTGTTGCCAGAGGGGATTTTGAATTGCCAGCAGGTTTTGAAAAATCATCGGCAGTTTTGGTAAGTTTCTGCTTTTCTTGAGCTTTTTTTTGAGAAGTTTTAAGGGGTTAGGAGGTGTTGAACCATAAGCGTCCGTACATAAATAACTGGTAAATATCGTTCTGTTCTTTATTATCATCGGCGACTATGGTAAAAAATGCGGAGAGGTGGCTGTGGCTATGCGGTTTTGGCCGGCAGGGACTTTGGATGGAAGATGGAAGGACTTTGTATAAGAGGATTTTAATGAGGAGGTTCCGGCTATTATTCGGAGTATTCTCGGCAATCGTCGGGTGGTTGCGGCGGAAAGATGGAAAAGAGAGGCCGGTGTCGGTAAAGCAGGGAGAGAAAAACGCTCTGATATCTCCGGGGCGTTAGTAGGGTTTTCGGACGAGAAAATTTAAAGTAATACAGCTTGGTCCTTTGGCGGAGTATTCCAGGGTATTTTTTGATGAAGTGGCTTTTTTTTACATTGGAGCTTTTTCTCTTTGTAAAAGCAAGCTTTTGAGTGGTAAAGAAACGGGAAGGGTGTTTTTAGGCTTTATGCCTTGTTTCTTATTGGTTCCGGGCGAAGTCTTTCTTGTTCGGAAGGTTTCCGAAAGGCGTTTTTGAAAGAAAACTGCGGGAAGGCGGCTTAGGGACAGATATTTGGTGAGGAGGCATTTGCTCGGAAGGCTTAGGTGAAGCGAAAAGCTTTAAAAAACGGGTATGGAAGGATATTTTTAGGCGAAAAAGGTGAAAAAAAATTTTTATTTCAAACGAAGGCGGTTTTTTGTTCTGGCGGTTTTTACGGCCTTCTTCTTTTTTGCAATTACCGCGGGGGGCGTTTTATTTTGGTATTTTCTGCCAAAGCCGCGTTTGTTGGAAAACTTTACTTTTTCCTCTGCCGTTTATGACAGGGAAGGGTCTTTGTTGCGCTTGTCTTTGAGTAGGGATGACAAGTATCGCCTGTTTGTCCCGCTGGAGGAAATTCCGTTAAAGGCCCGTCAGGCGCTTTTGTTATATGAAGACCGGCGTTTTTATTCCCATTTCGGCATTGACCCTTTGGCGGTCGTTCGGGCTTTTTTCAGTCTGTTCGGCGGCAGGAGGCAGGGAGCATCCACCCTTTCCATGCAGTTGGCGCGGTTAATTTGGAATATAGATTCGTCCCGCGTACCGGGAAAACTGTTGCAGATGTTCAGAGCCTTGCAGCTGGAAAGACATTATTCAAAAGATGAAATTTTGGAAGCTTATTTTAACCTCGCCCCCTACGGAGAAAATGTGGAGGGTATCGGCGCCGCTTCCTTGGTTTATTTTCATACGGATGTTTCCCGTCTGACTTTGCCGGAGATTTTAAGCTTGATTGTCGTGCCGCAAAATCCGGGAAAGCGGGTGCCTTCCGAAAAGAATACGGATTTTTTGGAGGCAAAAGAAAGATTGTCCGTTCTGTGGCGGGAACAGTACCCTCAGGATTCGGATAACAAGTATCTTTCTTTACCTGTTCGCGTTTATTCAAAAAAAGAACTTCCGTTTGAGGCGCCTCATTTGACAACTTTTTTATTACAGCAGCGGAAGGGGAAAATTTTTTCCACGATTTTACTTCCCGTTCAACAGCAAATAGAGGAAATGTTTCAGGGATATTTGGAGCGCAGACGGGGCGAAGGGATACGAAACGGCGCGGTTATGGTTGTTGACTGGCGGACAATGGAGACTGTCGCCCTGATAGGTTCCGGTGATTTTTTTAACTCCCAGCTCCAAGGACAGGTAGATGGGACGCGCGCCTTGCGCTCTCCTGGTTCTGTGATGAAGCCGTTTATTTACGCACTGGCGTTGGAGGAGGGGATTATTCATCCGATGTCCTTACTGCGGGACATTCCAAGCAGGTACGCGTTTTACAGCCCGGAAAATTTTGACCATAGGTATCAAGGGGTTGTGAATGCGACGGAAGCTTTGATTCAGAGTTTAAACATTCCGGCCGTTGATTTACAACAGAAATTAAAGAAGAGGTCGTTTTATGATTTCCTGAAACAAAGCGGTGTTCCTTTGGATAAAGAGGAGGAATATTACGGGTTGGCTTTGGCGCTCGGCGGTTACGAGATTTCTTTGCAGGATGTCGTTCGGTTGTATGCTGTTTTGGCGCGCAAAGGGGTTGACGGGGAAATAAAAGCGTTGCGCGAAGGCAAAGACGGAAAAAAAGAAGAAAACAAAGGAACGGGTGGGGCCGGATTTTTGCCCGGGCCTGTTGGCTTGGATGACAAAAAAGCGGCCGGGTTCACTGTTTTTGAAAAACAGGAACATCGTTTGCTTTCAAAGGAGGCCGCTTTTCTAACCTTGGACATGTTGTTTCAAAACACCTTGCCAAGGGGGAGAACAAGCGAAAAAATCGCTTGGAAAACAGGAACTTCCCATGGGGCAAGAGACGCTTGGACGGTGGGAATCAGCGGTCCTTATGTTATCGGCGTATGGGTAGGGAATTTTGACGGAAAGCCGAATCAGGCCTTTATCGGTCGCCAGGCAGCGGCGCCGTTCTTTTTTGAAGTTGCTGCCCTTTTGCAAAGAACGGAAGAATATGGGAAGGATAAGAACCTGTTTTCTCCGGAAGGATTGAATGTGTCGCGGGTAAAAATATGCCGGGAAACGGGGGATATCGCCGCAGATGCCGATTCTTGTCCTCAAATCATTGACAGTTGGTTTATTCCCGGCGTTTCTCCTATTAAATTATCAGAAGTTTATAGAAAAATTCCGGTTGACAAGGCTACCGGTTTGCGCGCCTGCCGGCATGAACCGCCCAGGACGGTGTTGAAAACCTATGCCTTTTGGCCGAGCGATATTTTGGAATCTTTTGAAAAGGCGGGAATAGCCTTAAAATTACCGCCCGCTTTTGGCGAAGAGTGCGAAACAATCAACCCTTTTGGCGGAAACGCTCCTCAAATTATTTATCCGGCGTCAGATGTTTCCTATATTGTCCGGCGTTCCGTGGAGAAGGACGGAAAGAAACAAATGCCGTTTAAAGCTTCCGCCGATGCGGATGCGGGAATTTTGTATTGGTTTTTAGATGAAGCGTATATGGCTTCTTCTCAGCCGAACGAGACTTTCTTTATCCCCATCGGCGCGGGTGATTTTTCTTTAAAGGTTATTGACAGCAGAGGACGCGTAACCATCCGTCCGCTTCATATCGGAACAGAGCTATAAAGAATAGGTTTTCCTCAGGAAAATTGTCCTCTGCCTTTGTCGGGAGATTGTTCCGGCCGAAAAAATATCAGCGGTCGGGTTTTTCGGTGAAATGAAATACATCGGTTTTTGCCGTCTGCTGCCCTTTAGGTGTTTTTAGAATTTTCGTAGGTTGTGAAACTGCTGGAGTCGGTGACAAAAAAACATACTTCTTTTCAATCGGGGAGATTTCTCTTTTTCACCCTAGGTGGCGGAAATTTATGCGTAGTTCTTGAATTTTAAAGAAAGAAATACCCGCAATATTTCTAAAATCCGGAAATATTAAAGAGGGGCTTGCCTTGCTTACAAAGCGGACAACCGCTTTACTGTTGTTAAATGGTTTTATATGTTTTTTCGGGGCGTAGCTCTCCTCTGGTAGAGTACTTGCTTTGGGCTGAGGATAAATAGCCACTCCGGCGGAGCGGGTTTTACCGCAAAGCAATGAGGGACAACGAGCCTGGCTTCGCCGGCGAGTTGATGCCGGAATTGGGTGCCGTAGGTGCCTTTCATACAGGTTCGGGCTGATTTATAAGTCTGATTTTTCAGTCTCTTTTCATATACAACAGAGGATATGGGTTCCCCTGTTCATCTAATTCCGTTCTTTTATAGACATTAAACCCCATATGTTCGTAAAATCCTTTGGCAAGAGGATTTTGCTCATTTACGGCAAGCTTGTTTACAGAATACTTTTTAATGCCATATTGAAGCAGTTGTTTTCCTATTCCTTTCTTCCTGTTTTCATTTGAAATAAATAGCATTTCAAGCATTTGCTCCGCAATTCCCATAAAGCCCGCCGGTTCCCCGTTTTCATTTTCGGCAACCACCAAAACAGGAACGCCGTTTAAAGCTTGAGGAACATACTGTTTGATTTTGTTTATTTCCTCTTCGGATAGGAATAAATGCGTCGCTTTAACAGAACTCTCCCATACATGTAACAATCTTTCAATCAACAGAGAATCCCGTTCTTTTATTTCTATGAGTTTCATACTTATTTCCTCATATATACCTGCTGTTAATGCTGTCATTTTTACCATTTAGCATATGATGGCAAGTATTTTTGCATGATTTTAGATTTTCTGAATTTTTAACCTGAACAATCTTTTTTATGATATATGTCGTTAAGGCATTTTTTTGTGTATTGACGCAGTTTTTTGGTTGTAATCCCAAAGAGAATAGAAGGATATCCCGCTAAATTATTGAAAAGTAAAGGAATTTGCGATAGCCTATATGGCCGCCTTAAAAGGTTTGTTTTTAAGATAACCGTACGGAATCTTAATGTCTGGCTGATAAAAATGTCTGGCTGATAAAAAAAGCCGCCTTCTTTGACAGCTTCCAGATATTGGTCGGGGCGATAGGATTTGAACCTACGGCACCTTGCTCCCAAAGCAAGTACTCTACCAGACTGAGCTACGCCCCGAAAAAACATATAAAACCATTTAACAACAATAAAGCGGTTATCCGCTTTGTGAGCAAGGCGCCTGCGGCACCCAATTCCGGCATCAACTCGCCGACGCGAGGCTCGGCTCATTGTGCCTCATTGCTTTGCGGTAAAACCCGCTCCGCCGGAGCGGCTATTTATCCTCAGCCCAAAGCAAGTACTCTACCAGAGGAGAGCTACGCCCCGAAAAAAACATATAAAACCATTTAACAACAATAAAGCGGTTATCCGCTTTGTGAGCAAGGCGCCTACGGCACCCAATTCCGGCATCAACTCGCCGACAAGGCCAGGTTCGTTGTCTCTCCGAACGGAACTTAAGCGGTTGAAATCCACTCGCCAATTGTCCTGAACAAAAACGTCCGTTTTTATTTTTTAGACTTTACCTTGTCTTTTCTTTTTTTTCAAGCAAAAAACTTTTGATTTTATCTCCTTGCCGAATATTCAGACGGCGAGCAGTTCCTCCTTTCAGTTCTAAAACTCCTTTGGCGGGGCCGGTTGAGAAAATCAGTTTTTCGGAATAAGGAGTCGCCTTATCCACAATATGAAAAATGATTCCATTTTCGTCAAAGAAAAGCATATCCAGCGGAATCTTGGTGTTTTTCATCCACATGCTCCATTCTTTTGGCGTATCCTCATAAAAAATCATGCCTTCAAAATCACCGAGGGATTCCCGGTACATCAGGCCTTTTTCCGCTTTTTTCGGTGTGTCTGCTACCCAGACATTAAAGTCAAACACCTCTTCCTGCGTTATAATTTGAAGAGGAACTGTCTGTTCGGCCTTAGAACAGCCTCCGCATGTTGCAAGGAGATAAGCGATGCCACAACAGACAAGTAAAAGTATATATTTTGACCAACCGTACATATTTTCCCTCTTTTATTTTATTGTTCTTCATTTTCAACCAGCTCATCGGCAGGTTTTTGTTCAGATTCTTGTATTTTTCCTTCTTCTTCTGAGACGAAAAAAGCCTCTTTTTCTGCAAAAGGAATGTTTTCTTGTTTTGTATCGGAAAAGAGATCCTGTTTTTCCGGGGTTACGAAAGTTCTGGAATTGTAGGCTGTGGAGAAAAGCTCCAGGGAAGCCTTTCCGTTCCGATTACCTAAAGTAACACTGCGCAGGTCGCCCTTGTCATAAAACTCAAGACCGGAAAATTCAGGAGAAACATACAGGCGCGCCGTGTTTTGGAGAGTATCTTTTAGGATAAACGCCAATTCTTCTCCTTTTTCAGATAAAAGCGCCTTCTTTCCGTCAATGGTTAAAGAGGCTTCCTTGTCGGAAAGGATATTCGCCTGGGCACCGCGCGCATCTGCCTGAAGGATGACGGCGTTGCGTTTGTCCTTGCTTCCGGTATAAAATGAAACGGAACCTTCGGCATCGTTTGTCTGCCAAATACCCCGGATATTCCCCTGAGAGTCTCTTAAAACAAAGCGGGTGGCGGAAATTTCCTTCGTCATCGGCAAATCCGCCCGGCTTTGGGAAATAAGACTGAGATTTTCCCTGCCGAAAAAGACGACGACGGCTAAAAGACCTGTCAGACAAAATAAAACTCTGTTGGTCTTTTTTAAAGAAACATTTTGTTGTTCCAGCCGTCTGAGGCGTTTTTCAAAGTTCCTATTTATTGACTTCATTTCTTTTCTCTTTTAATTTCCTGATGATTCTGTTAGTCACAAGTTAAAACATACGGACTTCTCGCCATTCCTTTCGCGTTTAGAAAATCTTGCGCGAATCGCCAGGCATCAAAACTTTTTCCCCCGGATACGAATAAAGAGGATTTAAGGAGAGGATTGGAGATTAAATCTTTTAAAGAAAAATCATCCTCTGAGTCATAAGTAATAATCTGAAAGCGAAAATCATTCGGGTATTCAAGAATTTCGCCGGCGGTTTGAATGGCTTCCGTTAATCCGCCCGTATGATCTATGAGATTGTTAAGCTGCGCTTGGCTGCCTGAAAAAAGGCGCCCCCTGGCCCTCGTATCCATTTCCTCTTCGGTCAGGTGGCGGCTTTGAGCCACTTTTTTTGTAAAGTCTTTGTACGCACGGTCTAGACTTTTATTAAAAATTTGTATCTGTTCCTCATTCCAGGGCTGTGTTAAATCATAGAATCCCGCGTTTTTCCCTATTTGAATGGAATCAAAACGGATGCCGAATTTTTCCAGAAAATCCCTGAAAACGACTTTACCGCCGAAAACACCGATGGAACCTGTTAAAGAAAGTGAGTCCGCCAAAATAACGGAACAGGCCGATGCAATGAAATAAGCGCCGGAAGCTCCGGTATTGCCGATAGAACAGACAACAGGCTTTTCTTCTTTTGCTTTGAGCACCTGATGGCGTATGGCGTCCGACGCCGTGTAGGAACCACCGCCCGAGTCAATGCGCAACAAGATAGCTTTGACAGAGCTGTCTTCACGCGCGGCTGCAATTTGCGTAACAACAGAAGCTGACCCCGTCGCCTCCACAAATCCGAAACTGTCGGTACTGTCCGTTCCGGATTGAATGTCGCCCGCAATATAGATGAGGGCCAGCTGATGACTACCGGAAGTATAGGAATCTTCTTCCAAAGAACTGTAAACGGAAACAGGAACGGGAATGAGATTTTTTTCCGTTTCTTCGTCAATAATATCTTCGTAGTAGGCCAGACGCGTCAGAAGTTTTTTTTCCAATCCCTCCTGTGCGGAAAAAGGGGCGTCGTTAATCAGTTCTTCAAAGGAAGAAACATATCCCTCCTGTTTTTTTAAAACGGTTTCCGTTTCATAAACAAGCGTGCGGAACAGGTTTGAAAGAACTTCTTCCATATTTCTTTTGACCGGCTCGGGCATTTCCTCTTCTGTCAAGGAGGCGATGGCGCTTTTATATTCAAATTTTCCGTAAAATTGAGGCTGAATTCCAAATTTTTCAAGCCCTTCTTTGACGAACGGCATACCAAGCCGCAATCCGGTTAAACTCATTTCCCCGGATTCAGGGGAAATTCTTTCTTCAAAAACGCTGGCCAGATAATATTCTTTTAAAGATGTGTCTTCTGCCCAGAAAATTGTTTTCTTTCCGGCTTTTTTCAAACGAAGAACGGCCGCGCGCAATTCCTGCGTCTGAGCCAATCCGAGGGAAGAATTGTTTCCGATGACGAGAAGGGTTTTTACTGAAGGGTCTTCTTCGGCGCGCTTTAAAGCCAACAAGAGGGAGGAAAAAGATGTCTGAGCCCCGTAGATGAAAGAATTCAGAAGTCCGTTTTTTGCTTTTTCCGGAAATTCTTCGTTCAGGTTAACAATGATAACTTTGTTTTGAGCATTTAAAAAACGATAACTGCTTATTTTATGATAAGCGCTGATTGTTAAAAAGACGAAAAATAAAAAGCCGACGGCGGCGCAGAAATAAATACATAACTTAATAAAAGACTTAATCATTCAAACACACCTTTCTCCAAAAAACTTTACCATACTTTTCGGAAAAGTAAACAGGAAACAGGCTTTTTCTTTTAAGGCAGTAATTTAATTTTTACGCTTGTTTGTTTTTTTTGT
>CASFRQ010000143.1 GCA_949296785.1 uncultured Alphaproteobacteria bacterium | reverse complement strand
GTTTCTTTAACAGGATTGTGGATATTGAGGGGAATGTCGGCTATATCCTGGAGTATCCTTTGCCTGCCAGAGCGGATTTTTCCGTGGAGGTCTTGTTTGACGAGGGGGCTCTGCCCGCTGCCGGTCTGATAGATTCGTTTACGGCCTTTTTCGGAAGGAATACATCTTTCTTTATCGGATTGGCCGGACTGCTGGTTCTTGTTTTATACTATGGGGCGACTCTTCGTCTGATGGAAAAGGAATTTGAAAAGAAAAAGTCAAAAGGCGCTGTTTTTAATTTGAAAGGAAGTTTTTCCCCCGCCGCTTTAAGGTATGTTTTAACGGGCGGGTTTGATACGAAGGAATTCTGTGTCCTTTTAGTTTCCTTGGCATCCAAAGGGGCTTTGAAAATTAAGGAGGAAAAAGAGGGCAGCTTTTCTTTATGCAAAACGCAGGAACCTCTTTCCGACGAATTGTCTGTCGTTGAGCGCAAATTGATGAAAGTTCTTTTCCCGAAGAAGGAAAACTGTTTTATTCTTTCCCCTTCCATGCCGGCCGGTGCCGCCCTTTTAAGGGAAAAGGGAAAACATTTTTCAGCCGCTTTGAAAAAAGAGTATAACACAAAGTACTTTTTCCTGAACCAGGGGTATTTTTGGTTCGGATGTGTTCTTTTCTTGCTGACCGTTTTCGGTATGGCGCTGTCAACGGGAGAAATTGTAATGAATTTTGTCTGGCCAGTGGTGTTTGGCGCGTGTGCGACGGCTTCTGTCCTTGTAGGTGTGTATTTATGGCAAGCGGCAAAGGAGTATGAAGGGAAAAAAAGGACGGTCGCGCAGGCTGCAGTGGGTGTTTTGTCTTTTGTTTTGCTTGTTTTGAGTTTGATTCCTCTTAAATTTTATGCGCAAGAGGTTTTCGCAGGGTCGGTTGTTCTTATCCCGATGATGCTGGGCGCAATTATTTACTCTTATTACGCTTTGCAGACGAAGTCTGTTTTGAAACAGGTTATTTTGGATAATATTGAAGGTTATCGGCTTTACCTGTCACAGCCGGCGTTGGAATTGCCGGGGGGAAAGGCTTCCCCTTCAGCCAGGCAACGCACCAGAAAACTTTTTAACAAGCATGTTCCTTTTTCCGTTGCCATGGATTTGGAGGAAAAGTGGAATGAGCGATGGGGCGCGGACGAAAGCGTCAAGCCTGAATGGTATGAGGGCGTCCTTCCTTTCAACGAATCTTTCTTAAGGGAATTGAACAAGAGGATGGAGGCTGCTTTAACTTCTGGCGATGATGGATCTTTTGCCGATGAAAAAAAAGACAGTCTCAGCTGAGGAGACGCTTCTTTCCGTTGGGGTGGCCGACGAGGGGAAAAGTTGATGAAATTTTTTGCTACAGGAAATGTTGGCGACGCCGGGGTAAAACTTTCATAAAGAAGGGAAGAATTCTTCGGCGGGCCGCGGAGGGTATATAAAAGACCAGTGAGACGGTTCCTTAAAAGTAATGAGGTTGTATGAAGGAAGATTTGGCCTCCTTATAACGGAATAGCGTTTTTTATTGAAAGTGCCGGTGTAGAGAGAAAAACAGTTTTTTAGGGGAAAAGAGGAAGTAAAAAGGCGGATGGGTTATCAGTATCATTTATTGACGATTCTATCCGAATGGGATAAAAATATTTTTAGTTTCAAATAAATAAAAAGGGGAAAAATGAAAAAGATATGTTTTTTAAGCGCGCTATGCGTCCTTTCAGGGGCGGCTTTGGCCGATGAAATCAGCATCAGTCCGGAAGCGAGAAAGGATTTATATTTAACGATTTATAACCAAAACAGGGCGTTGGTCAGTGATGTGAGGACGGCCTATGTGCCGGAAGGGAAAAGCTCCTTGGTCTTCTCTTCGGTTTCCGATTTTTTGATACCGGAGTCCGTTTTTGTCAAACTGCCGGATGCGAAAATTTTGGAGCAGAATTTTAATTACGATGTCTTGTCCATG
>CASFRQ010000142.1 GCA_949296785.1 uncultured Alphaproteobacteria bacterium | reverse complement strand
TTGGTTTTTTTTTAAATTTTTTACATTGTTCGGCGCTTCGGTTGACTATATTCAACTGTTCAGTGATTTATTCAAAAAAACGCTTTTGGTTATTTTTATTGCGGCACTTTTAAAGATGTCGGACCTGTCCACTCTCAGGGACTTGGTTATCTCGCCTCTTTTATCCGCATCAACCGCTTATTCCCGGCTTTTGGCGGAAGGAATCACTTCTTCGGGAAATATGAATTTTACTTCAAGAGATTCTTATGGTCTTTTGTATCAAAATGATACTTCCTTATCCGCCCAGTTAAGTAAAAAACTTAATATCTCTTCCGTATCGGAATACTGTTCCCGGTTGGATAATAGTCAATTTTCTTCGACAGAAGGACTCGTATCTTCGGAGTTCCTTTCTCCAGAGATTCAAAACTCTTTCTTATGTACTATTTCCAGTATAAACCAACAGTTTATGCCTCCTCTGCTGATTGGAAAGATTTTTTGGCTGTATGCGACAGGACACACCGTTACCATGGAAACTTCCATACTGCAGGAATCGCCACCACCTTATGTTAAGACGGGAATAAACTTTCAATATTTCTTCCCGGCAATTGTATTGTTAATTGTTTTTAACATTATCCTTTTCTTTATTCCTTTTTATTTATTGGACGCTATTTTAAATTTATGTTTTATGATAGCTCTCTTACCGCTGTTTTTGATTTCTTACGCTTTTAATTTTACCCGGGAGTATGCGGTAAAAGCATGGCAGTTGTTCGTTTATTCCATTTTAATTTTCATAACCCTGACAACGGTTGCTCCGATTGTCATGGAAATGTATTATGCGCTTTTTTCTTCGGAAGATATTTCAAGCATTATCTCATATTTATCCGGGGAGGCAGGATCAAATAATGAAAATCGGATTGAAGGATTAAAGAACTTTTTTGTCGACTCGCATGGAAGTTTTTACATGTTACTAGTTTCCGCCGGCTGGTGCTATTTCGCCATGAAATTTATCAAAATGTCGGAATTATTGGCCAGAAGGCTTTCAGGTAATGCGAAATCCTTAGATAACCTGGGAACAAGTAATACCGGAACAGCCATGTTAGGGAAAGCGATGGCGGGTGCGGCGACGGCCGCTGCCGTCGTAAAAACGGGAGTAGCCGCAGTTGCAACGGGAGGGACTTCCCTTGCGGCAAAGGCAGGAGCTTCTGCCGTTAAACAAGGAGTAAAACAAGCAGCAAAAGCCGTATCCAAAACAGTCAAGTCAACAATATCCCGTTCCAAAAAATCGTAGGTGTTAATTCTTTTTCTTTTAGAAAAGAAAGCTAAATAAAAAACAGAAATAAAAAAGAAGGCCTTTTTTGAAAAAAAAGGAGAAAATTATTTTGTCTATTTGCATTTTTTCTTTTTTTAAGATATAGTGACACCATCTGTAGTTAAAATCACTTTAATTTAAGGAGTTTTCTTTATGGAAGAGATTATTTTTCCCAACCAAATCAGGATGTTTCGCCGAATCCGCGGCATCACCATGAAAGAGCTTGCCGACTCTTTGGGTATCAGCTTGTCCGCTGTTAGTAAAATTGAAAAAGGCTACCGTCGGTTAGATACGGAACAATTGGAAAAAATCTCATCCCTTCTGGATTGTCCCGTTGAAGATCTTCTCGTTACGGAAACCTCTTCCCACCCTGATATTATCGCTTCTTGGGAAAGGGAAAAGGAAAGAAGAAACAAAGTTAATGAAGGAAGCGGTCTGAAAACATTGGGAGCGGGCCTGCGTTATCTAAGGGCCCAAAAAGGGTTGACCTTGTTGGATGTAGCAAAAGGCGCGGGACTGACATTGTCCGTTTACCATCGTATAGAAATGGGGCAAAGGGAAGTTTCGGAAAAAGAATTTTCACATATTGCCCGTGCGTTGGGATATGAGGAACAGGATCTTCAGATTCAGATTTATGAACTGGATATGGCCGGAAACCTGCAGGAACTGAAAGAAGCACCGATGGGGAAAAGGAAAGCTTTGTGCTGCCCCAGAGGCGGTTATAACGACCTGCCGATCAACCGCTTTATTGTTCGTCGGGCGCAAGGAAGCGATGCCTTGGTTAATGTGTACGGGAAAAAGGAAAATGACGAGGTGATGCTGATAGACAAAGCTGTGCCAACCGGAAAAGTCGTCTGTCCGTCCGATTTGGCCAGTTCCGAAGAAGTTTACGGCGTTCCTTATCTGACACCGACATTGGGGCATTTCTTTTCCCAAAAGGCTGTTTTTATCGTGGATCCTACACAAAGCGTTCAGGAAAATGATTTTGCCCTTTATTACGAGGATAATACCCATGCCCGTTTCGTTTCCGTACAGGGAAAAGCGATTGAAGACCAATACGCTCTCCAACTGGCCCCGGAGAAAAAAATCCCTCTGACTTTGGAAAGTGGAAAAAAATTGCACCGCGTCGTTTTAATCATTTTCCCTTAAAAGAGAAGGCTGATAAATTATGGCATCAAACAAGTGGGAAAAGAAATTCAGTTCGGAACAAACCGAGGAACAAGAATCCACAAACCTTGTCGCCCAACGGCTGATTAATATTTTCCGACAGCTTCATATTTTAAACGAAGATGCCGTGCAGAAGTATAACACTATGCTACTGCAGGCTTCTCCCGATGTGATTAAATATCTCCCTTCTCTTCCGGGTGGGGAAGAAGTTCGGGAATATCTGTCTTTTATAAAAGACGGAAATACTGTCAATATTTCAAAGGAAGAGAAAAAAACTCAGGAACAGATTGTTTCTCCGCAGGAACAGCCCGCGACAGACAAGCAGGTTTCCACGGATAGCAAGGCGGAACAGCAACCGGCGACGGAACCTAAAAAACCGATTATCGTTACCGAACCGCCCGTTTCAAAATCAACGCAGGCTTTTTCTCCCGAAGTGGCGCAGCAAATGATTTCCGCCATGATGGAAGTCCAACAGCAGGCGGCGCAACACCAGGCTGAAATTATTTCCAAAGCCTTAGGGCAGACCCAGGAAAATTTAGCGCACCTGATGGCCAATACCGTCTCCGAAATAAAAGGGGTACAGGCTCAAGCTACCGCCCCCGGACCGCAAACGGAAAGTCCTCTTTTGGAAAATTTGGCCGAAGCCATTAAAGAAAGCCAAGAACAAACCAACAAAACTCTCTTGGAAATTCTGACGAAAACACAGGCAAGAGCGGCCGAAAGTTTACCGCCTCCCTCGGGAGAGGTTTCCGAGGCAAAAGAAACAGCGCAAAATTCAAACCTGGTAAACGAATTGTTGGCCGCTATGGCGGAAACTCAAATAAAAACAGCAGAAACCCAAGCGAAAATAATAGCCGAAGCATTGGCAGAAGCGCAGGAAACACAAAAAAAGCTGATGGAAGAGCAATCCTTCAAGTTGGTTCGGGAACAGGCAAAAGTCTTGGCCCAAGCGCATCACGACGCCCAGGAATTGGCGCGGCAACAGCTGGATGTCTTATCGCGTAACCTGATTGACGCTCAAGAAAAATTCGCGCAAAATCCTCATCCTGTTTATGTCGGCCCGGTTCAAAACTGGATTGACCCGAGAAATCAGACATTTGCTTCTTCCCAAGCAATGACCCACTCCATTAACCAGAGCCAAAAAGGTTTTGAAATAGAATATGACCTTCCGTCTTCAAACTCTGGAAAAACTTCTTTCAAAGAGAAATACGGCAAGGACTACCAAGAAAACTATCCTTCATACGAGCGAGCAGCGCCTCCCAGAGCATACCGAGAGGAAAATTCTTCCGTTCCCGGTTTCATTGACCACTCAGGATACCAGGAACTCAAGCCCGCTCCGGATATTCAAGAGTATGTTCCGGAAGAAAATCCTGCGTTCGCACCCGATCTTGAAGAAGAATGGCAGCCGACGGATATTCCACAACAGAATACGGAAGAAGAATTTACGCCTGTGCCGGAACAAAATACAAACGGTCCTTACGAAGAATATGCTCCTTCTTTTGAAAATGAACAGAATGACGGAGGGGAAGAACAAATTCCCGAAGGAGATTGGAGAGAAATACCTGAAGATTCCTCTTTTGTTTCGGAAGAATACGGAGGAGAAAACTCTTTCCAAGAAGACAATCGGGAAGGAACAAGCATCTTTTCGGCTGATTCTCCCGAAAAAGAGGATTTCTCTTATCCACAAAATGGGGATTATGAAACAAACGAAGAATATCCGACACAAAACAGCCAGGAGACATTAGAACAAGATTGGCATGATGCGGACTGGACCGAACAACAGCCTGAAGAAGAGTCGGAACAAAACGGGCAATTCCAGGAAAATCCTTCCTTCGGAGAACAAATTTCAAATGAACAAGACTGGCCGGTTGATGGGGAAGACTATTCCGTCGCTGTTTCTCCGGTTTCTGGAGATGAAAACTACACCGAAGGCAATACCGTTGGAGACTTTTCATACGAAGAAATCCCCGCGCCGGCCGAAGAAAAAGAAAATTATGACATCCGCGAAGACGCCTCTTTTGACGACTCCCAACATATTGAAAACAATCATGCGGACGATTATGAGGAGAGCATGACAGAAAGCTTCTCTCCCGTTAATAATGGTGCAACACAGAACTGGGAGAATGACAACCTCCCGGCCGAAGAGGAGAGGCATATCGCCGGACAGACGGAAGAGACGGATAAAAACGGTTCCTTTACCGAAGAGAAAACTTATCCTCAGGAAAATTTTTATCCTGAAGGAACTGAAAATACGGAAACCTCCTTTTCTAATTCACAAGAGTTTTCTGATTATCCGGAAGGAACATTCTCCGAAACGACAGAAGACACTTTTTCAAATTATCCGGCGCCGGAAGCCGTAGACGAAGGATTTTCCGATTTTTCGGAAGAAGCGGAAGAAAATGGAGATTCCTCTCAGCAAAACGAGCAAACAAACGAGATGTACACCCCTTTTTCACTGATGCAGGCGGACACAGCCTCTCTTTCGTTAAAGGAAAAGCAAATTATTACTCAAGTACCTCCCAAACCCATGGCTTTTGAAGGAAACGGAGACAAGGCTTCTTCTTACGTATCGTTTGATCAACCACCGGAACAAGGGGCGGATCCGTACGCTTCAGCCGTCAGAAGAAAAAGAAAAAAGTAAAATTAAAGAAAAAACTTATTTTTTTTGAAAGATATGTTAAAGTAACTGAAACAAACAATAAGGAATTTTCAAATGCAAGACGAAGCCCTTTTTCAACCTCTTCTTGACCTCCTGGAAAAAGAACCGGAGACAAAAGAAGCCTATGAGGCATTTGAAAACAAGGCACATGCTGCCTTAGGTGACAATTGGGAAGAAAAGCTGAGGAACCATCTGGCTTCCATGGACCGAAAAAAAGCCGCGCGGTTGGAAGAAAATCTGGAAAATCTTTTAAATTATAAAGGAGCTGTCCTTGCCTGGAACGAAGCGTACACATATCTGAATAATGTACAGGAAACTCCTTTGAAGCAAGTGGAAGAAAGATTGCCGACTTTGGAATATTGGCTGGGATTTTTCGGGGAAGACGGTGTTCGGCTTTTAAATGAGCTTAAAGAAGCTTTTGACTTGGCAGCGCAATCGGAAGTGCTGGATTTTGACATCCGGGAACAAAGAGAACAGGCGGATAAGGAAAAATTGCTCAACTCCCTTGAAAGTTCTTATGAAAAAGAAGAGGAAGAGATTGTCAAAACCCGTGTCGTTCCGGAAGAAACACTGACCAGGGAAGAAGAAAAAAAGCTTTGGGAAATAAATAATTTTGCGGAACAAAAGTCCTTTTACAACCAGGTAACTGCTTGGATAAACGCTCGTTGCATTCATTTGGGAAATATTGAAAAAACAAATTATCCTTATTACGGCATAACGGTTGATATTTTAAAAGAAGCTCTTGCGACTTTGGATTCTTTGCTGAGTGATAAAAACTATTATGACTTTATAGAGACACATTCCAAAGAAACGCTTTTATCTTTAAGAAATTTTAAGGAGTCCGCTTTAAAAGAGCTGGATCTGCAAAAAGAAAATGGATTTGAACCCGTTTTGTCTCTTGAAGAAAAAGAAATTTTGAAGGCAAAAGAATTGCTGGGAGAAATAGACAGGAGTAAGACAAAAGAATATTTGGGACCGGCGCCGGACGGTTTTGTCGCTTTGGACGATCCTTTTGAAATAAAGTCGGAAAATGCTCCCAAAGAAAAAACAGAACAGGGAAGCATGGTCCAATCGGGACAAAGGCCTCCCCATCCTTCACAGACAGGCAGACCGGCTCAATCTACGGCACAAGGGCAAAGGCCGGCCGTATCCGGTGTCAGACCGGCTCAGCCGGCTGTCCGGCCGCAACAGCCTCAGATAGTCCGACAGACAGGAGGGCCTTTTCAACAAACAGCGGGAACCGCGTCAAGACCGGCAGGACAGCAAACATCCGGCACGGGAACAATTCGGCAAGGGCAAATGCAAAGCGGCAGACCCGCCTCCCCGTCTTATAACGGAACAACGAACACTCCTTCTTCCTCTCCCCGTCCTATGGAAAGAGGACAACAGCAAAGGCCATACCCATCAAACCCGCAGCAGACACAACGCCAGCCTTCCGGTCAGGGAACGGGACACACGCCTCAAAGGCCTTCCTCAATGCCTGTACGCCCCTCTCAACCAACCAACACTATGCGGGAAGGGACTTATACGGGACAGATTCCCTCACAACCTCAAGGAGGGCAAATTTCAGAGAGAAGATCCGCACCGGCGGCTCCTCCCAATATTCCAAATTTAAGAGAAGAAGGAAGCACGGTACCGATTCCGGCTCCTCCTGTTTTACCGGATAATCCGGATGACAAGAAATAAACATTTAAGAAAAGTGACTCACCATGAAAAAACAAAATTTTATTTCAGCTTCTGTTTGCAGCCTTTTCATTCTGTTTTCCTTGACAGCATGCGAGTGGCTCCAAAAAAGGGAAACAACGAAAACGCAAGTTCCTGTCAATCCGCCTGTTATTGAATCCGGAGACGAGATTGTTTTAAATCCAAAGACAACATATCCGGCGGACAATTTAAATCTGGAAGCACCATTCAGATGCCAGACGCATAATCTGGGGCTGGATGAGATTATTTCCGCTATTCCTATTAAAAAATCAGATTTAAAACTCAGCTTATTCAGCTTGAACGACGCATTGCCGAGGTATGAGGTAAACGGTTATTCTTTTGAAAACCTGCCGGTAGATGTGGCTTTTCAACGTTTGCTGCTGGAAGCGGATATCAGTGTTTATGATAAAGACGGACCGTATATTGAGCTGTCAGGAGAAAACATCCGGGGAGAATTAAAAGATGTTCTGGATAAACTGGCCGAATCTGCCGATGTTTATTGGACCTACGACGCTCGTTTGAAAAGGATTAACCTTTCCCGGCGGGCGCAGTTTGAAATTAATGTTCCCGGGAACAGGGCCGTCATGTTCGCCCTTTTGGATGCCATCCGCGGCGCCGGCATACAAACGGTTACGCCGGTATGGGACGAAAACAAGCTTGTCATGACTCTTTCCAGAGATACGCAGAAAGTCGTTCAAAAACTTTTGAATCATTTAAAAGAAGATCCGCAGTTAATGGTTTTTGACATTAAAGTTTTCAAAGCTTACCCTCAGGAAGGACAGGAGATTGACTGGCAAAATGTCATTGAAAGATTTGGTTTGAAAAAAATAGACATGTCCTTATCTTCAATCATGGGAAGGATGGTTGTTTCTTCATACGAAAACAATTTTGATATTGTTCCCAGATTGGTGGCGCAGAATGCTTCCATCGCCTTAGCCTCTCAAGGTTTTGTTGTGGCCCCGACGGGGTGGAAAGTCCGCTTTGATGTAGGGCGGTGCGGACGGATGATGTCCAAAGATTCCGAATTATCTGTTCTAATCAATCCCATTATCAAACCGGACAAAAGGATAGAGACGGATTTTGTTTTGGACTCTCTTTCGGGAGAAATCACTTCGTTCAAGACCGTTTCTACCGTCGGAGATAATTTTATGATTATCGGACTGCCGACAAATGTTTTCAATAAACAGGAAACAGGGTCCGAATATGTAATCACCATTACTTCCCGTATTATTCGTTTAGTGGAAGGAAAATAAGAAAAAAGAGGGAAACTAAAATGACAGAGATGAATGATCCGAAAAAATTTCAATATGCACCTCCGCCTCCGCCGCAAAGAATAAAAAGAAGCGAACGGGAAGAATTGCCCGAAGAGGAAATAGCAGAAGAGACTGCGACGGAATCCGAAGAATACTATGGTGTTTACGATGATAATATCGCCGCGGATTTTAACTTACCGCCGAAGGTTTTAACGACAAAAATTGCTCTTTCTATCATGGGAGGCGTTCTTGTTGTCGGAATGTTCTTAGGTTCCTGGTTATTCGGTTCAAGCGAACCAAAATCCATGATTCAGGGACTGACCGGCGTCGTGGAAAACAGAGATGTCGTCGCGGGCCGAAAACGGTGCGGCATTGCAGAAAACGGACAAGGTTGTGTTTTATATCTCATGAACTCTACTCGCAGAGAGAGAAAAGGAAGCACTTTCTATGAAGAGGCGGCTCGGTTAACCGGTGTTCCGCAATATTCCATTTCCATGGCAAATGTACAATACGCGGAAGTCCTTATTCGTCCGGGATATATTGCAAAAATTAACATTCCTCCGATGAAGTAAAAACCTGAATCGGATTATAAAAAGCTTCCTTTAAAAGGAAGCTTTTTTAATATTTTCAAAGGCTGAAATTTTTTTTCTGTTCTGGCATCCAATATTTTTTCATGGATGAAGAAGGATTTTCTTTTTCCCGAATCGGGGAAAACGCTTTTTTCGTTCCCTTTCCTTGTCTTTTATTTTAGACGTAATTAAAGTTAGGCTATTATAAAAATCTTTTATTTTAACCTTAATGCGATTATTTTCCGACTTGAGCAGCAAGGATTCTGTTTTCTTTGGAAGCGGAGACTTTTTTTATTTCTCTCTTTTATTTTTTCAGTCTTTAAACTTATTGGCTTTCCGCAAGAGTCTCCTTTGCCAATAAAACTCTTTTTTTCTTTTTTCCCCAAATCTGAGAAATCTGTTATCCATAAATCACGCCCCGCTTCACGGACCGTATTGTGTCTTTTATCATACATTCATTATCATTGGGCGTTATTTTTTAGTTTTCCTTAGGAAAAAGGTAAAAAATGTTAATGCCGCTCGCCAGAAATTTGAACCGTAATCAGCCTGCATAAACAGAAAGCAAAAATTTTTAAAATTTAAAAAAGCCTTATATTCATAAAAAAACACCACAAAGAGAAAAAAAGTAAAAAAGAAGTTGAAAAATTAAAAAAGATTAAATACTTTTTAGAAAGATATTGGGAGAAATCCAATATTCCAGGCGTAGTAACCTGTTTCATTATAACCGCCCATGGGGGCGGAGTTTGGCGAATAAGGACAAATAAAGCTTCCGAATAAGCCAAGCTGCTTTATAATGACAGTTACTACTCTCCGCCCGCCTCGGGGAGGACTATATTCAAATTTCATCATTGTTCATTTTTTCAATTCCAATTATTTTTGAAAAATCTGCTGGGAAGAATAATTTACCCTACCGGAAAACCAAAAATCTTCCGATATATTCTCTTTAAATAAAAAACATCGTTTCATTATTCTGTTTTTCGGATTATTTCAAAAAAACTTTTAATTTTTTTATTATATTGTCGGAAAAATTTTCTTTCATATCATGGCAAATAATATCCGATTCCTAAAAAAATAGGCTTCCACCTGCTCATGAGAGAAGTATATCTACTCTGAACTTCGTTCTTTTTTTCTAAAGGCTGCGAAAACCGAATGCCCAGATTGGAATATCTTATCCGCCCGTCTGCACAGGAGGCGTTATGTCTGAACCATGAACCACCGCCGGTTAACGCCGGCGGTATCATTTTAGATTAAGCCAAGCTTGTCCTAAATCTCCGCGTCTTTGTTATTTCACATCATTGTATCGCGATATCGCAACCTTATTTACCTCTCTCCTACGAGACAGGCAAAATACCCATCCGACCGAATTCTTCTCCCTCTTAAACAGTATTTTTTGAGAAACGGATATTGCTTTTTCAAATCTCCAGCCGTGTTTTTTTATGTGCGCAACACTGCTCCCCATCTTCGGCGGGATTGAAACCTGTCAATGTATAGGCCTCCGTCATGATTTTTATCAACGAAGCATCTTTGCGGCTCATGTCCTTGAATTTCTTTCAACCGTCTCTTATAAAATCCATATCCCCCGCAATATCTTCTGACGGTATTTTGATAAGAGCAATAAGACATCGCTGGCTTTGTTTACTATCCCTTACTTCTTCCTTCATCCCTATATATTGCGAAGATTTAGTATGGCCTAAATTTACCTGCCCTCGTTCGCCGTGTTATC
>CASFRQ010000141.1 GCA_949296785.1 uncultured Alphaproteobacteria bacterium | reverse complement strand
GGCGAAATCGGTAGACGCAACAGACTTAAAATCTGTTGAGGCTTGTCCTCGTGCCGGTTCAAGTCCGGCCTTCCGCACCAAGAAAATAAAGGCTTTCAGAAAATTGAAGGTCTTTATTTTTTATTTTGAAATTATTTTTACTCCTAATTTACTTCTGATTTTAAACTAAAAGCAATTATGTTTTATTCTGTAAAAAATATGATTTTATTTAGTCGGTTTTTTATTGTAAAGCCCTTCTCTAATAACTCTCTGTCTTCATAAACAAAATCCGGTAATGCAGATGATGTTTTTGGCGGACGGGTAGAGCCGAAGGTTTGGCCGTGCGGGTAACGAATATAGTTAAGGACGGCTTTTCCAAGGTGGATGAAAATTTCCGTTTTTCTTCTCAGGATAAGATAACAAAGCCGTGATACGTGGACCTTTGTATCTACAAGTGTCTGAAGTTTTCGTTTTAAACCTTAAAAAAGGAAAAGAATCGGGACTGTTCAAGTTCTTTATGACAAAATAATTTTTCTTTTTTGGATTTATTTTTCTAAGAGAAGAGGAAAAAAATTATCCTTTTTCCTTTTATCCTCTTGAAAAAATAAAGGACGAAGAAAGCAATATCAGAATTCGGAAGAATATTAAAATCCTGCCGGAAATACTGTCGGAGAGATTACGATCCCGCTGTTTTTCGCTGGAAAATTTACATGAAAACAGAAAGAGAGGTTACTTTGTCCTCTCTGCCATGTATTTTGCCAAATCTCGGAGCAGGTCGGCTTCTTCTCCGAAAATAGCCAAGGCGGAAATACAATTGGGAACTAAAGCTTTTGCCATTTTTCTTGCTTGATCCACGCCGACAAAAGAAACATAGGTGGCTTTACCCGCTTCTACATCTTTTCTGATGTCTTTTCCCGTTTCGGCAACAGAACCTTCAACATCTAAGAGATCGTCTGTTATCTGAAAGATAAGCCCTAAGTTTGCCGCGTATTCTTTCAGAGCCTGTCGGGCCTGGTAATCCGCTTTACCCATAATCGCACCGGCATCGCAGGCGAAAATAAACAGTTGAGCAGATTTCATTTCCTGCATTCTCTTGACATCCAAGAGTTTAAGGTCATCCTCTTGCGGTGCCATCATATCCAACATTTGGCCTCCTAGAAGTCCGGTATAACCCAATGCCCTTGCCATTTCGGAGATAAGTTCACATTTAAGCGGCGGTTCCACGAGGGTATTTTCTCCGGCCAAAACATTAAACGCCCGGGCAATGAGGGCATCTCCCGCCAAAAGGGCAGTCCATTCGTTGAATTGTTTATGATTAGACGGCTTGCCGCGTCTTAAGTCGTCATCGTCCATTATCGGCAGATCATCGTGAATCTGCATGGCGGCATGAATCATTTCCAAACAGGCAGCAGGACGGACGGAAATGCTTTTCGGCACATCAAACATTTGCGCCGTTGTCATGAGTAAAAAAGGCCTTAAAGCTTTTCCCAAAGGAAGAACGCTGTAACGCATCGCTTCCATCAACGCCTTTTCCGGTGTTTTCGGCATAACAAGCAGTTTTTCCATTTCCTCGGCGACAAGGAATCTCACGGCCTTCATTTCTTCAGACAATTTGGTCATCAAAGCTCTCCTTTGAAACAATGTTTCCGTTGGCATCGGTTTGGAGAAGGTCTATTTTTGACTTTGCTTCACCCAGTTTCCGATTACAAAAGTTTCTCAGAAAAATCCCCCGTTCATAAAAACGAACGGATTCATCAAGTTTTACCTGCCCGGTTTCCAGCTTTTGGACAATGCTTTCCAATTCGGCCAATGCTTCTTCAAACGACAGTTCTTTGTCTTGGGCTTCCTGTTTCATAAATTTCCCCCTGAAAAGAAAAAATATCTATTTTTTTAACTGTATAGAAAATAAAAGATAAAGAAAAGGCTTTTTTTATTTTTTTATTCTGTTATAAAAGACTTGCACTTTTAATATGAGTTTTGTATTCTTAAGGCAGTTTTTATGCCGCTGTGGCTCAGTGGTAGAGCACACCCTTGGTAAGGGTGGGGTCGAGAGTCCGATTCTCTCCAGCGGCACCATTTTTGATATTTCCGTGTTTGTTGCAGATTTTTTTTATAAGTACGTATGTCGTCCGATTCTTATAGGACCAATTTTTTAAAGTTTTAAGAATTGTAATCTTTCATAGATTGGCGGATGCTTTGAGAAATTTAATAAAGCTAAATATTTCTCTATCTCTTATCTAACAGATAATGTGAATTTTAAAATCAATATTTATGAAAAGTTATCAAATTTTTTTGTTAAAACACAAAAAGAATCTCATCTCTATCCTTCATTTGACGTTTTTATTTTGCTTACGTTTTTTATGAAAGATTTTTTATATACAAAGCCTGCTTTTTTCTAAAACGATTTTCTTTTATAGTCAGAAAGATTTATGGGCATTTTGGTCTTCCGTTTATTTTTTTATTGATGCCCGTTTATGATTAAATTTACGAAAAAAGAGAATCCCTTTTTCCCCGTCCCTTATCCACGGCAACGGCAAATTTAAACACTTTCTGACGAAAGAGCTTGCCGTTTTCTTTCATTTTTTCAAAAAGATTTTTTTCTTCCGTCCGCAAGGTTGGATTATTACTTAATATCAGTTTTTCTATGGGGGGTAACGGTGTAAACTTTTCTTCCTGTTTTAATGAATTTTGAATGCCGTTTGTTAAAATGGTTTTTGCAAAATGCGCCATTATTTTTCCATCTTGTGTTTGATTGATGGCGCTGTAAGAGGTGTCATTGTGTTCTTCCGGTCTCGTCATAAACGGATATTCCAACTCTTTATCCCACCTGAATTTTCTTTTGATTAAAAATAAATTTCCTTGTTTTCCGGGAAAGTAACAGGGTTTTAAATGAAAAGGTTCGTACTGGTCTTTTTCTTCTTTCCCAATATTGCAGATATATTTTCTTTCTTCTTGCTTCTTTAAGAAAATATAAGCATCAGTCCAATCTTTGTTTCTTCGATCCAATTCTGAGTCATATGCGGATCTAAAGCTGATGAATTGAGACTTTGAAACCCCTAGTGGGCAATCCGGCGCATGAGCAATGACCATCATTTGTGACTGAATAAGTTCTCTATCTTTATCATTGTATCCTAAGGCTTTCATGCTTTCTTGCATTTTTTCTTCAAGTTTTAATGCGACATAACCTCCATGACAGTGGGCAACAATATTTAACTTTCTGATGTTTTTGCACGCTTCCTGAGTTGGTAATTTTTCTTTACCGTCTTTTTGTGAAATCCTCGGAAGTATGGTATGACGGAATAAATCGTCAATGTATTTTGGGTTCAACTCTTCTTCAGTGGCATTGTTTATTTTTTCGTTCTTACTTTCTTTTTTCTGCAAAATCGTTTTACGATGCCGGATATATTCCAAATCTCTTGCCAGACGGTCATCATTTTTTTCAAAATGATAGGTGACGCTGTAAACGGGAATGGAAGCGTCTATACTGTCCAAAATTTCATTTTGAATGATTTTTGCATAACCATTTGCCGCTTTATCAGATACAGAACCGTTCCCCCCCAGATAAAGGACGCACGTTTCATGAGGAGGAAGCGCGGTCACTTTTTTATAACCGTAAGGATTTTCCTCTGTCTTTTTAACCCGTTTGCCGATTTCCGGCCAGGAAACTTTTTTTTCCTCCGGCATCTGTTTTATGGTAGAAACAGGTGACTTGGATATGTTGCTTTCTGTTTTTTCCTGCATTTTTTCTAATTTAATAGATAAAGAGGTCATAATCAGCTTTTCCTTTAATGCGTTGCGAAAATAAAAACGTATCCGTAAAAATAGTATATCAAAGTTTTTTTCTTTTTGTTAATTCTTTTTATTAATATTTTTTTTGATGAAACTCTCCAAAGCTTATCTAAGGGTATTTTAAAAAAAAGTTTAGGAATAATTGACTTTCTTTATATAAAAATGCTAAAAGGAATATATATGAAATAAGGTAACAAGTCCTTTAGTAAAAAACCTCCTGTTGAAAGGCTGTATATAAAAGGAATCTCGTTCCTTTTTTAGTCTATTAGCCGGCGGTTCGGTTTGAAAAGTAACATTAAAGAGAGCTCTGTTATGAAAAAAATTTTATTCTGCTTTTCCTGTTTTTTCCTTTTAAATGCTTGTTGTAAAACAAAACCTATAGACGCTTCTGTCGGAAATAGGCGGGAGATTGCTTTTGCC
>CASFRQ010000140.1 GCA_949296785.1 uncultured Alphaproteobacteria bacterium | reverse complement strand
TTGACGACAATCGGCCTGGGAGTGATGACTTCCGGTTTATCCGTTGTGGGGCAGGAGGTTCTTCGTCAGGTGACGGATGACCCGAATCCCTGCGAAACGGCGTTAAAAGGCGGTGGAAGCGCTTCTTCTCAGAAGGGAAAAGAACAGGAAGCGAAGAAACCTTCTCTATCTAATGATATTCAGGATTTTGGGACGGGTATTTTAAAATCAATACCTTCTTTCTTAAAAGGTAAAAAATAAGGCGAGGCGGGTTATGGAAAGATTGTCTGTTCGTTGGGGGGATGTTCTTTGCCAATCTCTTTCACTCTTTTTTGCGGCGGTCCTTCCCTGCAGAAATTTTTTGCAGTTGTCTTTTACTTTTTTCTTCTGTAGATTTTTTCTGTTTCCCGGTTCTTTTCATTTCCCTCTTGGCTTTGTTCCTGTTATCGGGATTTTACGCATGCCTGCGGTCTCTTCTCTTGCAGCAGCTCGTCGCAGAGGTTCAGCCTCTTCTCTCGTGATGAATTTTATCATGGAAGAGCTTTGATTAAAAAAGATAATATGAAAGGACTTTTGATGGAGATTCCCCCTATGCAAATGCATTTAATGATTTCCGGACGCGTACAGAATGTCGGTTTTCGTTCTTTTTGTAAAAGAAAAGCTTTGGAGCTTTCTCTTTCCGGTTGGGTACGTAACCGTCATTCGGGGGAGGTGGAGGTTTTGGCTGAAGGGGCGGCTCCGGCTTTGGCTGCTTTTTTTGCTGCTTGCAAAGAAGGCCCCTTGTGGGCGCGTGTTTCCCGTGTGGAAGAGGTTTCATACGCCGGTGCGGACATTCCTCCCGTACAGCAGGGATATTTTCAGACTCTCAATACGGTTTGAAAGGAAACGGATGCAAATTCACTTTCCTTAGGCAAGGATTTGCGGCGGCAAGAATCATCTTTTTTATGGCTTTTCCTTCCTGACTGTTTTCAGGATATAATCAGAAAAATTTTTAAAATTAAAAACGCCTTTTCTTAAAAAATAAAGAAAAGACGTTTTTTAGAACAGAGACTTGAAATAAAAAGTACGACAAACCTCGTTATTCTTTCCGGTTATCGGGATTAACTTTCTTCGTTTTTCCGAGTATCCGTTCCTTTTTGTTTGATTTGAGTGATGAGAGCGTTGATATCCCCGTTATGGGATTGCAAAAAAGCATTGTACTCGTTTCTGTATGTCAATGCCATGCTGACATTTTCAATAATGATATCTATAATTTTGTATGAATCCTTTTTTTTCTGAAGACGCCAGATAACCTCCACCGGAGACTTTTTATCCATGATTTTGCTGTCAACATAAATCTGATCCGGATTGTTGTTCATCAAACGAGAACCCAGAAATTCCAGTTTTTGTCCCGTGTAAAGGTTAAACCTGTCCCCCCACGACTTTGTCGTTGCGTCCATAAACACTTGAACAAAATCATCTCTTTGCTCTTTGTCCGCGCTTCTCCAATACCTTCCCAGAACAAAACGCCCAATCGCGGGTAAATCCAATGCCTGTGTAAAGTATTTTTTGAAATCTTCTTCTTTCTTCGTCTGGTTTTCTTTGGATTCCAGGACATTCGTAATAACATTGTCCGTCAGTTCCTTAACAAAAAGGACAGCTTTTTCATCGGCGGAAGCAAAGACGATTCGGGGCATCAGCGCCGCCAGTAAAATAAATGTAAAAAGTTTCTTCATGTTTTCTCCCATTTCTTTTATTTATATCTTATATTTATATCTTAATGATACTTTTTTATTCCGCGTCAAACTCTTCGTCCCCTGCCGGGAAATCAAATTCATAACTAGGCGTCGTGTTTTCCTGAGAAGTGTCTCCTTCCGTCAATTTTCTTTGGTTTTGCTGGAAAATTGTCCGGACGGTGGCATAAAAATCCAAAGAATCTTTTTTGTACGAATCTATGATATCTAAGCCAGCTTCGCGATCGGCGACGACTTGGACGCCTTCTTTAACATAGTACCAGATTTCAAGATCGTTGTTTTTGGCGACATAATAAAGCGGGTCATCAAAGAAGCTTGCCGCCATACCAAAAGTTGTCCGGACATTCGCCGAACCGATAAAAGGAATGACAAGGTACGGACCTTCTCCGAAACCCCAGACAGCAAATGTTTCGGAAAAGTTTGTTTTGTGAGAAGGGACGCCGATATTGGAGGCGACATCAAAAATTCCGCCGATACCCAAAAGAGAGTTTGTGACAAACCTTCCTAAAGTTTCAATTGATTTTTGAAATTCAAACTGCAGCAGATTATTGACGAAAGTCAGCGGTTCCGAAAGATTGGAAAGGACATTGCTGACGCCGGTTCTAACAATTTTCGGGGTAATAAACCGGTAGCCTCTGGCCGCGGGTTCCAAGACATACTCGTCCAATGTCATGTTAAAAGCGAATATTTTACGATTTAAAGGTTCAAAAGGATCATTTGTCGCCTCATATTCCCTCCGCGCTGCCGGGTCCGTCGGGACGGCGGCGCAAGAAATCAAAAAACTATAGAATCCGCAGCAAAAGAAAATCAATATAAACTTTTTTAAAAGCATCAGACGTTTTTCCTTAAAAAATTCTTACAGGCTATTCGCATACGTCTTCATTCTGAGAGATTTTCCGAAGTTCTTGATCTATATAAGGGAGAACTTCGTCAACAGTGTCCACCAGTTGAAACAGATTTGCGAATTTAGGTTTAATAAATCCCTTTTCAATGAAAGAATCAATAAGAATCTTAACAGGATTGAAAAAACCGTTGATGTTGACGAGGACAATCGGTTGACGGCTGATATTCAGCTGGCGCAAGGTCATTATCTCAAAAAACTCATCCAAAGTTCCCAGTCCGCCGGGCAGGATGCACATGGCGCTGGCTTGTTTGCACATGTAAACTTTTCTATCGGACATTCTTTTAAAAATCATAAATTCGTCCAACTCTTCCTGAGAAATATCGGGTTTTTCAACATCAAAAAGACTTTTGATGGTAACGCCGACGACATAGCCGCCCGCGTCTTTTGTACCGCGGAATACCGCATTCATCAGACCGGTTCCGCCGGCGCCGAAAATCAGTTTGGTATTGTTACGAGCCAGCATCTGGCCGAGGCGGTATGCCTCCTGCTTAAAAACAGGGTCGTTTCCGTCAGACCCGCCGCAAAAAACACAAATAGATTCAATCGTAGACATTCTTAATCCTTTTCTTTTTTTTAGTTTCTTTTTTTATCGTACTGAGTATAATAACCCAAGAAAATATTTTTTGGAAAGAATAAATGAAGCTGATTTTGTTTTTTTTGCCTTTTTTTCTGAGCGTCTTTGTCTCGTCGGCCCCTTCTTTCTCTCAAGAGGTAGATATTCCTTTGTTTTCTTTGGATGATGAACCGGTTGAAGAAGAGGGCGGAAAAGCGCCGCCGTATATCGGTTCTAATGCGGAGCCTCTTTCCTCTTTGGAAATTTTGCCGCCTCCTTTTCCTTCCGTCAAGGTGGATTTGCCGGCACAAGAACCTCCTCCGCGATCCAGGGAGTTACCAAGAATTAACCAGACGCCGAGCGTTTCCGGAAAAGAGGGGGCGTCCGCTTCTTTAACCGAGACTTCCACCGCGCAGTCGGCGCCGGTCGCTCAAACAGCGCAGCCGATTGAACTTGATTTTGATTTGTCTTCTTTGCCTGATTTGACGGACGAAGAAAGAAAAGTTCTTGAGTCCCATGCGCGTCAGGTGGAGGGAAGCGGCGCGCTTTCAGATGCTTCTTCCCAGGAGGGCGGGGAGGATGTTTTTAAAGGAAAAGATTCGGACTCTTCATTCATGCAGATGCAGTTGTTGCCTTCAGAATTTGAAATCAAATCTTTGACGGAAAAAAATGAGCAGCAAAAAGTAATGACCCCAAGGCAAAGAAAACTGAAAGAGATGCTTTCTTCTTCCAAATCCTCTGCGCCTAAAAAGGAGGAAAGCGTTGCTGCCGTAAAGGAAAACTCGGATGAAAAGGAAAGTCTTGCTTCCGCCGAAAGCGAAGGAAGAGCTTCTCAGACCGAGGAAACTGTTTCCGATTCTTTTGATGATGATTCTTATAAAACTTTGTTCGGCAAAGCAACGGATGTTTATCCTTTGGATATTTTGGGCTTTACTTTGAAAATGCCGGCGGCGCGTGCTTATGACATTGCCGAAAATAAAGGATTTTCCTTAACGCGCGAGATTTACAGTATTCCGGAAATTTTGCAGGTACCGTACGATGTCGCCTGCCGCAAGCAGGGGATTTATCAGTTGCGCGCCGTTGAAAACTGTAAAGTCCGGCTGGCCAGGGAAAATAATGTTTATTATGTTTCCGAACTGCAATTTGAAAAGAAGAAAACCAAGGAAAAGGTAACCTTATATTTTACAACGCCTTTTAAAGGGAACGGGTGTTCTAAAATTGTGTATGTCAGCAAGGGGGATAATTCTTTAGGGAGTTCCCCTCGAGATCAGGAAGTCCGTGACCAACGCCAAAAGACTTTTTTTGATCTGGTGTATAAAAAATATGATTATCCGGACGATTCGCACCGCATGATTTGGGGAAATCCGTCGGATGCTTATCTAAAGGCGTATATTACGGGCGGTTCGGATGATTTGGTTTTGGAAATGGAGGATGTTATCGCTTTGGATGAGGAAGCGGTTATTCTTCAGGATGTAAAAAACAGCTTGCCCGCTGATACATCGCAGTTTTCATTTTTCCCGTAAAATAGGTTGGCAGGAATTTTGTTAAATAGTGCTTGAAAGATAAACGACAAGCAAGAAGGGATTATGGATTGCTCTGTTTCTATCTTTTTTGATAAGGCAGGAAGGTATGCAGGAAAAAGAGCCTCTTGGCAAAAAGATGCATAATATTTGAAGAAAACGGAATAAAAGAGATAAAGGGCGGAAGGATTGACATTTTGAAAAAGTGTGTTATGCTCCTGCCTTATATTGTTAAGTTTTTTAGGACATAAAGTTTATGAAACTTTTATCTGTTTTTGCGGGTGTCGCCGGTTTTATGCTTTTAACCGCGTGTACGGGGAATTTATCCGGCAAGACGGCGGAAACTTTTTCCGTTGTGATGAACTTTAGGCGTCCGAAACCTCTTTGGAATCTGAAGGGAAAGTCTTCTTCCGAGGTTTTGGCTCAGTTGGGCGAACCAATGTTGAAACGGACGGAAAATCCTTATTCCTCTTGGGTTTACAGAACGGAAAAATGCGTTCTCTTTGTTTTTTTTAATGGAAAGCAAGAGTCTGTTTACACTCAAACCCGTGGGGAATGTGAAACAACTTTGGCCGGATATGATTTAAATAGTTCTTTTTATGAGTCTGCGCCTCAGGGATGAGGTTTTTTCAAAAGAGGGAACCGGAACCGGTTTCCTTTTTTCTTTGTTTTTTTGGAATGTTTGCCCAAGGATTCCCTAATTTCCTTGGAATATCAAAGTGAATTTGGCAAGGCGGAAAATAAAAATAAGAATTTCTTGCTTTTCGGGATAATTCCTTCTAAAAAAGAAAAAAATAAATAGGGATTAAATAAAATGAGTTCACAAATTGATTTGAACCCTCCCAGAGGGATGCGGGATTTTCTTCCGAAAGATTGGATTTTCAGGCAAAAGCTGATGCGCGCTTTTACGGACGCCGCCGAGTCGTGCGGTTTTTTGCGTTATGAAACGCCGGTAGTTGATTCATATGAACTTTTTGAACGCAAGGCGGGGGAGGAAATTTCCGAGCAGCTTTACGATTTTACGGATAAATCCGGCCGACATATCGCTTTAAGAGCGGAATTGACCCCTTCTATGGTACGGTTGTATTTTGGCAATCAGAACCAGTTTCCTTCCGTCGCAAAGATTTATTCCATCGGGCAATGCTTTCGTTACGAAAGGGCGACAAAAGGCCGTAAAAGGGAACATTTTCAATGGAATATTGACATATTGGGGGAAAGAGGCGTTTCGGCGGAGGCATGGCTTCTTTTTACGGCTGTCAGGGCTTTAAATATTCTGGGACTGGACGATAATGATTTTAAAGTTTATGTCAGCAGTCGTTCTTTGTTGTCGGATTATTTGGTTTCCATTGGAGTGAATGAAGAAAAACATGCCGAATTGATGGTTTTGATTGATAAAAAGGAAAAGATTCCTGCGGAAGTTTTGCGCGATTCTTTAAAAGAAGCCGGGATGAACGAGGAACAAATCGGTCAGCTTTTCCGCTTTCTTGAGGTAAAGGAAATAGATCAACTGGCGGCGTTTGTTCCCGCGGAAAACGAAGGATTGCTCCAGTTGAAAGAGTTGTTTGCTAAGGCGGAAGCTTTGGGGATTTCCTCTTATTTAAAGTTAAATACTTCTATTATTCGCGGGTTGTCTTATTATACGGGAATTGTTTTTGAAGCATTTGATGTACGAAAAGAATTTCGGGCTATTTTCGGCGGCGGCCGATACGACCACTTGTTTTTGAAAATGGCCGACAAGGATATTCCCGCATGCGGTTTGGGATTCGGTGATGTGGTAATTGAGGAGTTGTGCGCCGCAAAGTTTGGCCGGCCGGAAACGTATGCGCCCGTTCGGTTAATGATGGGGTATTTTAACGAGGAACTGCAGGAAAAGGCAATGTCGTTGGCTTCTGATTTCGTTCGGGAAGGAATTGACTGCGATTTGGCTTTATCCGCACAGAGTCCGAAAAAATTCTTTACGCAGGCAAATAAACGCGGGGCTTTGTTGACGGCTTATCTGGCGCCGGAAGAGGCTGAAAAAGGTCAATTTATTTTGAAAAATATGATAACGGGAGAACAGACGGTCGCGGAACTCTCTCAAATAGAAGAGGCTGTCCGGCAAATTTCCGCCGTTCACGTTTGATGATTGTTTTTCTTTTTTGAAAAGGGCAGGGGATAAAAAAATCCCCTGCTTTTTATTTCGGAAAGGAGTGCTGTTGGAAAATGTTTTCTCAAAAAAAGAAATTTTTCCGGTTTTTATGATTTTGTGTTCAGGCTTTTACCCGAACTCTTTCGCAAAATTTTTATGGCTATTTTTTTAGATTTTTAAAGTCATAAAAAATACCTTGTGATTACTTTTCTTGTAAATAAAATGTATTATTACGATTATATATACTAAAAATTACTTCTTAAATTAGTAAAAATAATTTGCAATTTAATTTCTTTTCTGCCACAATACACTTGTTCTTGACTTTATGTTAAGAACAGGGGGGAACGGAAAGCGGAAATCTTGACATCAGGGTTTCCGCTTTCTTTATATTTTTTTGTTTTGCGCAAGAGGTGTAATGCGGGAGATTTTTTGAAAAAGTTTCCTTTGGTCTTGACCTGAAGCAGCAAATATGAAGTGCGGATGGCAGAGCCGGAAATATTTTTTTCCGCGAAGGGCGCCTTCTTCGTAGAAAAACATTTATAAATGTTTGGCAGGATGATTTGTGAAAAGCGCCGCCTTTTTTTATTTTCAATTTTTTTTAAGTAAATAAGGGAAGTATCCTGTCAATCTTAAAAAAACGATTGAAGAAACACGGCCAATAAGAAATTTTTAGCTCAGGAGGTGTTTATAATTATTCGTTATACGCTATTTTTTCAATCTGAAAAAACATCCGAAAAATAAGAAGGTGAAAAGCGGAATTTTCCATCCAATAAGGTGAGTTTTTTGAAAAATATATCGGACAGTTCGGTAAAAAAAGAAAACAGGAGGAGATTTTTTTATTCAGGCTATGGGAGAGAAATCTTTCCCCGTTGAAAAACAGATGCTTTTCATCCATTATAAAGAAACTTTCTGTTTAAGGGGAATAAATCTCTCTTGCGAAAGTTTTTTGTTTTTACAAAAAGGATGGAATAAAAACAATAAAGCGGCGAGAGAATCTATAAGCCGGGTTCTGTTTTGACGGCTATTCATCTAGGACTTTTATTTCTAAAAGCCTCAAGCAACCTACCTCTGCGGCGGAGCGGGATCTCCATATGTCGTCTTTATGAAAGCATAAAGAAACCGCTCACTTGGTCTTGCTTCGGATGGGGTTTGCCGTGCCGTTCCGATTACCCGGAACGCGGGGCGCTCTTACCGCTCCCTTTCACCCTTGCCGCAATATGATTTTGAGTGCTTAAAAGCTGTTTCAAAATATCGCGGCGGTTTGCTTTCTGTGGCACTTTCCTGAAGGTCACCCTTACCGGCCGTTAGCCGGCATCCTGTTCCCGTGAAGCCCGGACTTTCCTCGTTTCTTTAAAAGAAAGAACGCAGCCGTCCGATTTTCTCGCCGTTCGTTGTATAGCATTTCTTCTTATGTCTGTCAAGATTTTCACTTTTGAGAGATAAAGAGGGTTTTGAAAGCGTTTTTGGATGAGGTATAATAATACCTCTCTCGGAAGGCGCAAATTTCTGCTTGACTTTGTGTTTTTTTATGCGATAATTCCCCCGTTCACTGTTTTATTTTATAAACAAAGAGAGAAAATATGGCAATTAAAAACACACCTGTCGCGACAAAGGAACAAAGAGAGGCCAAATGGTATCTTGTAGATGCCGATAACCTCGTTCTGGGTCGCGCCGCCTCCATTATCTCCAAGATTTTGAGAGGCAAACATAAAACCTGTTATACGCCGAATATTGATTGCGGCGACTATGTGGTCGTTATCAATGCGGAAAAAATTCAACTGACGGGAAACAAATTAAAGGATAAGGTTTATCACAAACATACCGGTTATGCCGGCGGTGTCAAGTCCGTTACGGCGGAAAAGGTGATGGAATCCCATCCGGAAAGAATTCTTTACAAAGCGGTTGAAAGAATGATTACCCGCGGTAAGCTGGGCCGTCAGCAGATGACAAAGCTGCGCATTTTCACTGGTCCCGAACATACGCATGAAGCGCAAAAACCGGAACGGTTGGATATTGCTTCAATGAACCGTAAGAATACAAGGAGTGCTTCATAATGGTAGAAACAGTTAAATCCTTAAGTGACTTAAAAAATGCGGAAATTGCCGTTAAAGAGACCGTTTCCGAGCCGGTTGCCGTCAAAGAACCGCGTATGCCTAAAAAAGACGCGCAAGGCCGTTCCTATGCGACGGGCAAAAGAAAAGACGCCGTCGCCCGTGTTTGGATTAAACCGGGGAAGGGGAATATCACGGTGAATGACAAGTCTTGTGAGTCTTATTTCCCGCGTCCTGTGTTAAGAATGATTATTAATCAGCCGTTTGCGGCCACAAATCGTGAAGGCAGTTTTGATGTCGTTTGCACGGTAAAGGGCGGCGGATTGTCCGGTCAGGCCGGCGCCGTTCGTCATGGAATCAGCAAATGTTTGGACTTGTTTGAACCGGAGCTTCACACGATTTTGCGCAAAGGTGGTTTCCTGACGCGCGACTCCCGTGTTGTTGAAAGAAAGAAATATGGTAAAGCCAAGGCGAGAAGAAGTTATCAGTTCTCCAAACGTTAATTGGCATTACGAAAATATCAAATATTATCAATGGGTTGTAAGAAATTGCAACCCATTTTTCGTCTTCACATAATATTCACATATCCCTTGACAATCCTCATTACCATTTTCACATATCATTCACAGTTTTAATCAATTTTGAAGGCAAAATGGGCGGTAATTTCTACACAGAAACTTATACTTATAGATAATTTCTTTGCAAAAAAGAGGGGGTTGCCGATGGCGGCTCCTTTTTTATGTTCGGCGTTCGGCATTAAAAGATATTTTTGTTGATTTTTATATCAAATAAGATATCCTAAAGTTGTAGTATGGAAAGGAGAGGTCATGCGCGAAATCGGAACGGATAATTCGGAACAAATAATTAAAGATAAAGAGGATGATTTTACTTTGAGAAAAGAAAATCTTTCCTTGTCAGAGGCGGAATCGGAAACGGTGGCAAAAAAATCAACGGATAAAGAGGAAAGTCAAGCCTCTCAGGATAAAAAAATAGAGCAGAAGGGAAAAGAACGCAAAAACTGGTTATGGCCTTCAAAAGAGGAAATAGAGGAAAAAGTTAAGAAATATCATCAAACAAAATGGTACGCTTCCGATCGGATGATTCTTGTCTGGTTTTTGCTTGCTTTTATGGCTTTACAACCTATTTTGGGCTTTTTAGATGTTTATCAAGAGGATATAAAATTTACTTTTCTTGGATGGTTGATTTACTTGCCCGTAATGTTTCTTTTTACTTTTCTGTGTTTAAAAGGGTACAGAATCGGGTATGTTTTGGTTTTACTTTGGTGGACGGTGGAAAAGGGAGGCGCTATTTATAGTGAGTTTTTGAAAAACAATGAGCCTCTTTCTTACTTGTCTGGGTATTTTTTTGGCGCTTTTTTGATGTGGCTATTGGTTTCTTCCGTCTGTTTGACTTGCATTCGCGTGGAAACGGCGCGAAAAAAGCAGGGAAAAATCCTTTATCATCCTGTTCGGGATACTTTTATTGCTGTGGGATTATTTATTTTTGGTTCTCTGCCTTTTATAGGATGGGCATCTGTTCTTCAAAATAATCAAAATGAGACTGAATTCAGCGCTTTAATAATGGAGTATGTTTATACCAAATCGTAACCTCGAGAGTGTGTCTCGCAAGGGTATGAAATTCAAAAGTATCATCAGGTCATTGTACAGCATTA
>CASFRQ010000139.1 GCA_949296785.1 uncultured Alphaproteobacteria bacterium | reverse complement strand
TGAAAGGGGACCCCACACCCTTTGAAAGGGTTAAACCCTCCTTTTTATGAGGGGGTAAACCCTTCTTCAAACCCGCATAAAATAAGGCTTTGAAGGGTTAAACCCTTCTATCCGCCAAAGCTGGCTTTTATAGTCTATTGCTGGCTTTTATCATCCAAAGCTGGCTTTAGCTTTTTTTAAATTCCCGATTATTTTCTTTCTTTGTGTAACTTAAAAAAAGACCTGGGCAGATCACCAGGAATCCTGTGTAAAACTTTGTGCAACTTTTGTACAACTTCGCATCAAAAAACGCCCAAAAACGCAAAAATTCAGCAGTTTTAAACAGACTTTTTCCCCACCTCAAATCATAAAAAAACCCGGAAACCCGGGGCTTAAAATGGTGAGCGTGCTGGGATTCGAACCCAGGGCCCTCTGATTAAAAGTCAGATGCTCTACCGACTGAGCTACACACTCAAAAAGAATGGTTGGACAATAACCCTTTTTTATTCAGCCGTCAACTGTTTTTTTTCATTTTCTAAAAATATTTTTATTTTTCGGCGATAAGCGCGTTTTCCTGCTTTTTTTCCTCTAAAAAAACAAAAAAGCATCGTTTTTTTCTTATTTTTTAATATCCGCATGCCATCTTACAAACTTTTAAACACCATCCCCTTAACCGAAAATCCGAAACTTCTTATGCCGATAATGTGCGCATTTTTTCTCTTTCTTCAGACAGATATTTTTTCAAACGCCGACCGTACAAATTAAATACAAAGTCACATCCGCACCTATATTTTAAGAACATATTTCCATCCTTCATCCGAAAAAATATTGAAAGCCCCCTCATCAAAATAAGAATATTTCAAAAGCATCCCTTATCTTAGCCGTACAAACATCCAGAGCGGCGACAAAATGTATTTTTCATTTCAAAGCCTTTTAACTCTCCTCCTCAGATTAAAAGTACTTCTTGCCTTCCAGTTTTTTGACATCCTCCGGGCGAAGCTTTACCTTCAGACAAATACCTTCCTCCGTGTCCAAACGCTCCTGAACACGGCCATGCTCATACATCCAGGCCAGTTCCTTTCCCTCCTCAGGCTTAACCAAGACTTCCGCATCTATCCAGGAAACGGCCAAGGTCTTGTCCAAAAAATCCAACAATCCTTTCAATCCTTCCCCTGTCACGGCCGAAACGCAAATGACTTTTTCCTTCCTTAAAGCATGCCCCGTCAAAGTCTTTCTTTCCAACTCATCCAGCAGGTCTATTTTATTGTAAACCTCATTCAGACCGGCCTCCACTTCCTCTTTTAAGCCCAGCCCTTTTAAAACCTCTTCCACATCCTTTTTCTGCGCCTCCCGTTGAGAGGAAGAAGCATCCCTTACATGAAGGATGACATCCGCTTGTAACACCTCTTCCAAAGTCGCGCGGAAAGCGGCGACCAATTCCGTCGGCAGTTCCGAAATAAACCCCACTGTATCGGAAAGAAGAATCTTTTGTCCCGACGGAAGCTCCACTTGCCGAATAGTCGGATCCAAAGTCGCAAACAACTGATCTTTTGCATAAACGCTCGCATGCGTCAAAGCGTTAAACAAAGTGGATTTTCCGGCGTTGGTATACCCGACCAAAGCCACAACGGGGAAAGGAACCTTTTGGCGTTTCACGCGCTGTAAAGAACGCGTCTTTTTGACATTTTCCAGCTCTTTTTTCAACCGCACCAATTTTTCGTCAATCAGCCGGCGATCCATTTCAATTTGCTTTTCACCGGGGCCGCCCAAAAATCCGGCGCCGCCCCTTTGCCTTTCCAAATGCGTCCAGGAACGGACAAGCCGCGACCGCTGATAAGTCAGATGTGCCACCTCCACCTGCAAAGCGCCTTCTTTAGTCCTCGCCCGCTGTCCGAAAATTTCCAAAATTAAAGCCGTCCGGTCAATCACCTTGCATTTCAAAGCTTTTTCCAAATTTCTCTGTTGCAAAGGCGATAAAGCGCAGTCGGCAACCAACACCTCAATCCCTTCGTTTTGAATTTGTTCGCGCATTTCCTGAACAACACCGCCGCCGACATAAGTCTGCGGTTTGATTTCTTTCAAAAAAACAAGGCGCGTCCGCACCGTTTCCAATCCGATAGAAACAGCCAGACGCACCGCCTCTTCCATTCGGTCGGCAGGCGTTCTGAGCGCGCTGATCTTGTTTTTCAATACAGGCAGCAGAACAAAAGCTTTTGTTCCGGACACGCGGCTACTCCTCAAACATCCGGACGGACCCCGTCGGCATAATGGTTGAAACCGCGTGCTTGTAAACAAGTTGCGTATGACCTTCTCGCCTTAAGAGGAGCGTTTCCTCGTCAAATCCCGTGATAATCCCCTGCAATTTAACGCCGTACAAAAGAAAAACCGTCACCGGCGTTTTATTTTCCACCAGATAGGAAACAAAAGCTTCCTGCGTTTTTTTCTCGCCTTTCATATTTAATCCTTTCTGTTTATATTTTTTATTTTTGATGAAGGAAGTATATCTTATTTTATCCGTTACTTAAAATATTTTTTCAATCTGCCGGTCAAAGCCCAGGTTAAAGAACAAAACCAGGTTATCCTTTTCTCGGATAACCGTCCTTTTCGTTAACTTTACCAGTCTGCCTTTTCTGAAAAGACAGCACAGCATTCCGCCGCTTATCTTCAGTTCCAACGCTTTTTTTCCGACGCTTTTTGACTGCGCCGTCATTGACGCCACGATAATTTCCCCGATATTGGACTGCAAAGAATAGGCGGTCTTGACCTCCTGTTTATGAATGTGTTTCAGAACCGTGGAAACGGCAATAGAACTGGCATCTATCACCACATCCGTCCCAAGTTCGCGCACAAAAGAATCATAATCCGACTTTGCCAGTAAAGTATAGGTTCTTTTTACACCATTCTTTTTTGCCAAAATAGACATCAGGATATTGTGTTCGTCGTCTCTGGTCAACGCAATACTGACATCCATATCCCGAATCTGTGCTTCATTCAAAAGGTTCATGTCAAACGCACCGCCGCTAAACACCAAAGTATCGGACAGTTTCTCTGAAATTTCCTTCGCCCGGTGGTCGTCTTTCTCTATCAAAGCCACCTGATAGGGGCGTTTTTCCGCCTCCAACCTCAACGCCAGAAGAAACCCGATGCTTCCTCCCCCGAAAATCATCAAACGGCGGGTGTGAAAAGCCTCCTGTTGAAACAAATCAACCGCTTTTTCAATCATTTTCCCGGGCGTCATAAAATACACCTCATCTCCGGCCAATATTTGAGAATCAAGCAACAAAGGCACTTCCACACCAGACCGGATGATTTTAATCAGTTTTAGAAAATAAACGCCGTACTTTTGAAAAAGATTTTTAAGGGAAATTCCCTCCAATTCCGCCCCTTTGGCGCAAAGGATGCCGAGAAAAGAAACTTTTTCGTTTTCCAAAGGCACCACTTCCAAAGCTCTGGATACTTTCAGGTTATACAAAATAGAGGAGACAATCTCATCTTCCGGAGAAATCAAAACATCCGCGGGCAAACTTTTCTTAAATGCCGGTTCGCCATACTCCTTATTGCTTAATCGGGCGATTTTCAAAGGAACATGGAAAACAGCTTTTGCCACTTGACAAATCATCATATTCAAAGCGTCGTTATCCGTCACGGCAATCACAATGTCCGCTTTGTCCGCCCCCGCTTTGCGCAAAACATCCGGATAAGAGGCATTACCCGCAATCGTCCGGATATCCATTGTCATGCTCATATCGTTCAGCTGTTCTTCATCCGCGTCAATCAGAACGATTTCATGAGTTTCTTCTGACAAATATTTGCTGATAGCCACGCCCGTCGGTCCCGAACCGCAAACGATGATTTTCATTCTTCCCCTCCTTTTTCCATGTTCTATTTCACGGACAGGCGTTTTCTTTTTTTCCCGACCATG
>CASFRQ010000138.1 GCA_949296785.1 uncultured Alphaproteobacteria bacterium | reverse complement strand
CAAACCAATAAAAGTTAAAAACTTGACGAAGTAAAAAAACAAGTCTACTTTGTTTTCACCAAAAATATATTATCAAGGAGAAAAAATGGATTTACAGCTTGAATATGAAAAAAGAGAACGGGAAAAAGAAAAAAAAGCCCTCTATGCACGGCGACTTGCAGAATTGCAAAATAAGAAATTTGAAAAAGAAAACGCCGCTCTTATAAAAGAGAAAAAGCTGTCAAAAGAAGATATTTTCTTTTTGGACAAAGCAATCCGGAAAAATTTGGAACGGCAATTTTTCAATACCGCTGATGAAAAAGAGTTTTTAGTTTATAATGAGAAAGTAAATGCCCTGAAATCCTCCCGTTTTCGGGAAATGATTGACAGGCAAAAACGCGACGACATGGGGAAAGCCAACAGTTACCTTCCTTTATGTATTAAAATTAAGCAAAAAAGGGAAAGATAAAAAAGAGAATTTTTTTATCTTTATTCAGAGAATCTGGATTTTTTATAAATCTTTTTCTTTTTAGGGCCGGTATTTGTAGCCGGCCTTTTTTATGAAAATAAAAGTCCTTTACTTTCATTCTTTTTCATCTTAATTTAAGGGGGAAAGCTTTGGGCTTTCAGGGCGTCAGAAACCCTTTAATAAAGCAAGTCGCGGCATGACGACTTTAATTTTTTATGCCGATTTCTGTCCAAAAGGGCGGATGTCGGCGAATAAGGTTTTGACCGAATAAGCCGAGCCGTTTGCTTTATTACGGTTTCTGAACATCCGCCCGCCTTTAACAAGCGGGCTTTGTTTTAACTTTAAACTGAAAGGTGTTTCATGAAACTTTACCCCTCTTTGTTTGTCGCGCTGAGTTTTCTATTTACCGGCTGCGCCACTCATTTGGAAGATTATTCCATGATTTCCAATAAGAATGTTAACTTGCAAGCGGATATTTCAAAACTTCGTAAAGAAAAAAATGTGGAAGGAGAAGACAAAACCTTTGTCATTTTAGGCATGGCATTCAACAAACCTACTCTCAAAGGCGCCTTAAACAACGCTTTGGAAAAAGGAAACGGCGATTTGATGCTGGACGCCTCCGTTTATGAAATAAACTACGACTTTTTATTTGGCATTAAAGGCATTAAGATTAAAGGTGATGTCGTTAATACAAAAGAAGGATTATAAAAAACGGGCTTCCTTAAAAAAGGAAGCCTTTTTTGTATCCGAAAAACTACCGGTGAGTTTGGCTGTTTCAAAAAGTTTATACCTATGTACAAAAAAACACTTTCTGTAGTTTGTAGAATGTCCGACAACCGTCATACCGCCTCAATATTCTGTAAGCTCCGTTATGAGTTCTTTCCAGAGTAAAAGTACTTAATTTGAGAAATCACGAACTATAAACGGAATCAATGAAAAGAAGACACGGAATAAAGTTAATAGGCCACGAATCTCTTCCGTTTACGGAGGTCCGTCATTTTCTAGCCAAACCGTTTCATGCCCTAAAGGCGTTTGCCGGCACCATAAAAGTTATATCCTCATATAAAAACTACCAGCCAGATTGTCAGGATTTTTTCAAGTTTTCCCACCTAAAAAGCTTTTTTTAAGAAAGCTCGCTTCTTACCCGGCCAACCGGAAAACCAGGCAACGAGTAATACCGCCCAAATCTTTATAGGCAGCCTCCAAAGCAAAACCGTTTTGCCGCATTAAAGAGGCAACCTGTTCTTCCTGTCCTTGTCCGATTTCAAAGAAAATCCGGCCGGATGTTTTCAATAAAGGCCGGATAGTTTCGGCCAATCTGCGGTAACAGGCAAGGCCGTCTTTTCCGCCGTCCAAAGAAAGCAGAGGATCATAGTCGCGCACTTCCTCCTGCAGCCCTTCAATATCCCGCGTCGGAATATAAGGAGGATTGGAAATAATTATATCCGCGGGGAAAAAAGCCCCTTCCCCGCTTATCAAAACGCTTTTTTTACAACTTGAATCCTGTCCGTTTGAAAAAACAGACTCGTTTTTTAAGTCCGCTGCCGTTACTTTGGAACTTTCCGCTTTCTCAGACGATACAAAATCCGCTTCTTTCGCCGCTTTTCCTTCTGATAAACCGAAAGATATTTCTAAGTTTTCAAGCCTTTGCACCCAATCCTTTTCAAACCAATCGCAAAGCGTGAAAAAAGAACGGGAAGAAACCTCTAAAGAAACGGCGTTTTCCAAAGCCACCTTCAAAGCGTCAAGGCTTTTATCCGTACCGATGCCAAACGCTTGCGGGTATTCCTTCAGCACAGTCAAAAGCAAACAGCCTGTCCCCGTTCCCAAGTCCAAAACCTTTAAAGAAGCCTCTTTTTCCGGAAAATGCCTTAAAACGGCGTCAATTAAGGTTTCGCTGTCCGCTCTGGGATCCAAAGTGTCTTTCGTCACTTTGAAATCATAGGCCCAAAACCCCCTGCTCTGCAAGATTTTGGAAAGAGGCTCCCGCCTTTTGCGCCGCGCCAGAATTTCTTCAATATCCAACCTGCCGGACTGCAAAATCCATTTTGCCTCCAACATCGGCGCTTCCACGCTATCAATTTCTTTTAAACGAGAAGCCAGGTTTTGCACCAAAGCAGATAAATCTTTTGCCATATCCCCTTCCCTCGCCCCGGGAAAGCAAAATCAGGAATCAAATTCCGTCAGCTTTTCAAGTTGATCTTGGTTTATCAACGCGTCAATAATCTCATCCAAAGCCGAACCGTTCATCACGCCTTCAATATTATAAAGCGTTAAATTCACGCGGTGGTCCGTTACGCGTCCCTGCGGGAAATTATAAGTCCGGATGCGTTCGGATCTGTCGCCCGATCCCACCTGGCTTTTGCGCGACTGAGCCCGCTCTTTGTCCATAGCCTGCCGCTGCATGTCATACAGCCTGGAACGCAAAATGGACATCGCCCTGTCTTTATTTTTAAACTGAGACCTTTCGTCCTGACACGCCACAACCAACCCCGTCGGAAGATGCGTAATGCGCACGGCGCTGTCCGTCTTGTTCACATGCTGCCCGCCCGCACCAGAAGAACGATAAGTATCTATCCTTAAATCCTTTTCATCAATTTTTAAATCCACTTCTTCTACCTGGGGCAAAACGGCGACCGTCGCGGCGGAGGTATGTACCCTTCCGCTGGATTCCGTTTCCGGTACCCTTTGTACTCTGTGAACGCCGGATTCAAACTTCAGCCTTGAAAACACATTTGTCCCGGAAACCGTCGCAATAGCTTCTTTATACCCGCCGATACCGGTCTCGTTTACCTCCATCGCCTCAAACTTCCAACCGTGCGCCGCGGCGTAATGCTCATACATCCGGAACAGATCGTAGGCAAAAAGAGCAGCCTCCTCCCCTCCGGTACCGGCCCGCACCTCCAAAATGGCGTTTTTCTCATCGGCGTCATCTTTTGGAATAAGCAGTAATTTGATTTTCTTTTCAATCTCCTGCGCCTGTTCCTTTAACGCCAGAACATCTTCTTGAGCCAAAGCATGCATTTCATGATCCGATACAGATTCTTTCAAAATCTCCTCCGCCTGCGTTAAATCTTCCCGGTTTTTAAACCAAGCTTTGCCGGCGGCGGCGATATCCTCTAAATCAGATAATTCTTTTGACAGTTTGGCAATCGTGCTTCCCTCCGTCTCTTGTGAAAGAAGAGCGGTTAATTCCTCCTGACGCGCCAAAACCGTCGTCAATTTCTCCTCAAAATTCATTTCTTAATCCACTTTATTTTTATTCAGTCGTTCTTTTAACTCGTCCGGACTTAAAGAAACACCGCTGTACACGGCCCCTTTTTTCCCTAAAGCAGGATACAAAACGCCGTCAATGTAAATATCCAACCCGCCGGCATTCCCCGTTTTCATCAAAAGGTCGTCTGATTCAGGCGCATAATACCTGTCGCCTTTTTTCAGCACGCGAGACAAAACAACCGTGTCAACATCAATGATTTCCACCCATGTTT
>CASFRQ010000137.1 GCA_949296785.1 uncultured Alphaproteobacteria bacterium | reverse complement strand
TTTTATAAAGAATCTTTCCTGATAAAGGAGCAAACGGACGCTCTTTATCTGAAAGCATGCATTTTAGGAAAGGTTTTGGGGACCGGCTCCATTACAAAATTGCCGCGCCGACACCTTTCTTATGTCGGTTTTTTGGACTGCGCTTTTTCATATAACGCTTTTGACTATGAAATCGCCACTTTAATGTTGCGCGCCTTGATAGAATGGGCAAAAAAAGACGGTATTCTGCGTCTGGAGCTGTCTGTTTTAAAGGAAAAAAAGACGGCGGTTTCTTTCTTCAAAGAGTTCGGCTTTGTCCCTCAAACGCCTGCGTTCCGTTTTGAATTTATGCGCCGATACCTTGAAGAACATGAACAAATGGCCTTGATTTTAAAATAAAAAACGGTTTGTTTATTTTGAAAGTTTGCGGGCCGTTTTTCAGGGAAAACATCGTTTTTTTTCATAAAAGAAAAAATGGGCCTTTCCAAAAACATCATTCCTGATTTTAAACACAAACCCGCCCCTAAAAAGAGGCGGGGTCGTTTTCCTTTCGCCGACAATCTTTCGTCCACAGGGCGAAAAACTTTTTATCCCTCTTCGCTTTTCCGTACAGGAAGCATTCCTTCAAACAAAGCGGACGCTTTCTTTTTCATCAGAAAATACAAAATCCCCAAACTGGGCAACATCAGCGCTCCCGTCATTAAAAAGAAAGCCGGCCAGCCCATCTGTTCAGCAAAATACCCCGAAAAAGAAGCCAAAAAATCCTTTGGCAAAGTCATAATGGAACTAAGCAAAGCGTACTGCGTTGTCACATACAAAGGGGAACACAATCCGGAAAGATAAGCCACAAACGCCGTTGTTCCCATTCCGCCCACAATATTGTCAAAAGCGATTAAGACGGCCAAAAAATAAATATTCGCCCCTAAAAGAGCCTGAATCATAAACCCGACGGAGGTCAGAATCTCAACAAATCCCAATATCATCAAGGTTTTCATCACCCCTTTGCGCATCACCAGCACACCGCCCAACACCGTCCCCAAAATCGTGGCGGCCGTTCCCCACAGATTTGAAGTGCCGGCAATCTGAAGATAGTCAAACCCTATTTTTCTATAAAACATTCCCGCCATGTTGCCCAACATCGCGTTGCTCAGTTTATAAGTCACGACAAACAACAAAATAACAAACCAATACGGATAACGGGCGACGAAATCTTTAAACGGGTTAATCACCATCACTTTTAAATCCAGCAGAAATGCCGATCTCTTTTTCTTTTCCGGCGCCGCCTCTTTTGTTGAAGAAACAAAGGCCCCCTCTTCCTTTTCCGTCAAGGACTTTAAAGAAGAAACGGCCATTTCGTTTTGCCTTTTGGTTTCAAGAGATTCTTTTTCCTCATCCTCAACGGAAAACGGCATCAAAAGTAAAGCCATCATCCCTATAATTCCGGCCAATCCGATTAAAAAATAAACCATATTCCAGCCGAAAGCAGAGGCCAGCCATAATCCGCCGGCGCTGGATACAAGCATTCCCAAACGGTATCCCATTTGGTAAGAAGCGGCGCCTTGTCCCTGATATTCTTTCGGTACCGTTTCAATCCTCAACGCGTCCACTACAATATCCTGACTGGCGATAAAAAAGGCCGTTATAACACCCAAAACCCGCAGCAAAACAGCATCTTTTTCGGGTGAAAGAACCGACAATCCGAAAATGGATGCCATCATTCCCGCCTGAAACAAAAGCCCCCACGCGCGCCTTTTTCCAAGCTTTCTTGAAAGGTACGGAATCCTTATCCTATCCACCAAAGGCGCCCACAAGAATTTCAAACTCATCGGCGTCCTTAACAAATTGAACGCCCCAATGGTACTTAACGCCAAACCGCATTCCAACAGCCAATAACTTAAAGAACCGGCCAGCAAGCTTATCGGAAGGCCGCAGGAAATTCCCAGAAAAAAAACGGATAACAACCGAGGTGTGCAGTAAACCCGAAACGCTTTATTCAACTTCACTTGAAAACTCCTTTTTCCTCATCTTGGCGGCGGCGATTAAAAAGTTACAAACCGTAAGAACGGCCGAACCGACAGCCTTTAACAGAATATGCTGACAGTTTAGCGAAGAACTCTTTCAAAAACAAGCCAGAAACAATATAAACGAAGAAATAAAATTTATCAATAAACCCTCCGGAAGAAGTCCTTTTTCATTAAACTTCTTTAATTTTTTATAACTTTTCAAATATTTTTCCTCTTAAACACCGGAAAAACGCAGGATATTGTTGTTTTTTTGTGGCAGACAAACCGGCTCTCTAACCGGGAAAAGCACGGCTTTTCTTCTTTACCTCATGCGAAATAGTTGTGCACCGCACCCGGTAGGCCCTGGAAAATACAACTTTTTCTCTTCGGCGTCCTGCGCGACACAGTTGAGGACTGCACCCGGCAGTCTAGAAAAATACAGCTTTCTCCGGCATACCGTGACTGTATTCAGCAGATTCGGGAAAGTACAATTTCTCCTCTTCGGCGGCCGGTTCGGCTCCTCGTCCTCCGATTAAGACGATTTTGGAGGCTTCCGGAAACTTTCCAAAAATTTCCAACACGGCGCTTAATTATCCCTTGCCTCCGTCTATTGTCTATCAACATCGCATCCGGCAAATCCCCTTCCTTCAGGCCGCGAGACAGCTTTCTGGAGAATATATGCCGCATCATAATCATGTCAAAGTCATCCTGCGGATTCACCGCCTGAATATCTATGTTGAACCGACGGTAACGATTTTTCAAAAGCTTTCCGACTCCGCGGAAATCATCGCGCTCACGTCGGGCATTGCCTAAAAAACGCACTCCCGCTTTTATGCCGAGAATAAAAAGACGAAAACAAAAAAAGAGGAGGACTTTTTCCCCCTCTTTTCTTTCTTTAAAAGGCTTTTCGTTAGAAAAACAGCCTATTCCGCCTGGCGACGTTCCGCCCGTTTGCGTTCAATACTGTCCAGAATTCTCTTACGAATACGGATGTTTTTCGGCGTTACCTCCACCAACTCGTCATCTTGGATATACGCCAAAGCCTTTTCCAAGCTCATCACCACCGGCGGCACCAACATAATCGCGTCGTCCTTCCCCGCCGCGCGCATATTGGTCAGCTGTTTGCCTTTAATCGGGTTAACTTCAATATCCCCGCCTTTCGGGTTCTCTCCGATAATCATCCCCACATATACCTGCGTTTGACCGGAGATGAAAAGCGGCCCTCTTTCCTGGATTTTCCATAAAGCGTAATCCACCGCCTTACCGTTTTCCGTGGAAATCAACACGCCGTTGTGACGCGTTAAAATCGGTCCCTTGTACGGCCCGTAACTGTCAAAAATCCGGTTCATCACGCCCGTGCCGGAAGTATCCGTCAAAAACTCGGAATAATAACCGATAAGCCCTCTGGACGGCGCCAAAAACACCAAACGAACTTTTCCGCCTTTGGACGGTTTCATCTCTTTCAACTCGGCCTTGCGGATACCCATTTTCTCCACCACGACGCCGGAGTATTCCTCATCCACATCCACGACCACCTCTTCATAAGGTTCCAATTTTTCGCCGTTTTCCCCCGTCTTCATTAAAACCCGAGGCCGACTGACAGACAGTTCAAACCCTTCCCGACGCATTGTTTCAATCAAAATACCCAACTGCAGCTCGCCCCTGCCGGCCACTTCCACGGCGTCAGAATTGGGAGTCTTCGTAATACGCAAGGCCACATTGCCTTCCGCTTCTTTGCGCAAACGGTCAAAAATCATCCGGGAAGTCACCTTCGTCCCTTCCGTTCCGCCTAGCGGCGAATCATTCACGGAGAAAGTCATTGCCAAAGTCGGCGGATCAATCGGATTGGCTTCAATCTGTTCCGTCACGGACATATCGCACAAAGTATCCGCCACCGTCGCCTTCGTCATTCCCGCGATGGAAACAATGTCCCCGGCAAAAGCTTCCACAATCGCCGTTCTTTTCAACCCGCGGAAAGCCATAATCTTTGACACGCGCGCGGTTTCCACCTCTTCGCCCGCATGGGATAACGCCTTAATCACCTGATTGACTTTCACGGAGCCGGACATAATCCTTCCCGTTAAAATCCGCCCGACAAACGAATCATATTCCAAAGTCGTCACCAGCATCTTAAAAGGCGCGTTCACATCGCCGGAAGCTACCGGCACTTTTTCCAAAATCGTCTCCATTAAAGGTTCAATGGACACTCTTTCATCTTTTTCCAAGTCTTTGACCGCCCATCCCTGTTTGCCCGAAGCGTACAAAATCGGAAAATCCAATTGTTCGTCATTCGCATCCAACCCGACAAACAAATCAAAAACTTCGTTCAACACCTCGTCCGGGCGAGCATCCGGCCTGTCCGCCTTATTGATGACGACAATCGGCTTTAAGCCCAACTTCAACGCCTTCCCTACCACGAATTTCGTCTGAGGCAAAGGCCCTTCCGCCGCGTCCACCAGCAAAATCACGCCGTCCACCATATTTAAAATGCGCTCTACCTCCGCGCCGAAATCGGCGTGCCCCGGCGTGTCTACAATGTTGATGCGCGTGTTTTTGTATTCAATGGAAGTACATTTGGCTAAAATCGTAATGCCCCGTTCCCGTTCAATATCGCCGGAATCCATGACGCAGGTTTCCACTACTTGATTGTCACGGAAAACCCCGCTTTGTTTTAAAAAGCTGTCCACCAAAGTCGTTTTGCCATGGTCTACATGGGCGATAATCGCGATATTTCTAATCGGTTCCATTTTTTACTCTCTATATTGTTATGATTTTTAAAATTTTGTTTACCCTTTTACACCAAAAAGCCTTTTTTGGATACAAAAATCTTTACTTTTTTGACGGATTTTGTTTGTAACAAAAGAAAAAACGGTATAAAATATATCCCGTCTGCGACAGATATGTAGAGGGGCATATATAAAAGCCTTAAAGTTTTTCTATTTTTGTTCTATACACACTGCTGCGCATCATAGCCGGTGACTCGGCGGTTTATTTAAAGTATAGGAGTATAATATGCTTTCCGGTCAAGTCAAATGGTTTAACGCCAAAAAAGGATATGGGTTTATTATTCCTTCCGATGGCGGTAAAGATGTTTTCGTCCACATTTCCGCGGTGAAAGCGGCGGGATTGCAAGGATTGGATGAAAACCAAGCCATAGAATATGAATTGACGACACAAAATGGAAAAACTTCTGCAACAAATCTGGTTGTAAAATAATTCTTTTGTATGTCTGAAAAGGCCCCGCTTCAAAGCGGGGTCTTTATTTTTTAAATCCGCTGACCGGATGCAGAGAAACATGCTTGACAATGCAGAGAAACATGC
>CASFRQ010000136.1 GCA_949296785.1 uncultured Alphaproteobacteria bacterium | reverse complement strand
TAAGGCCTGACGACAGAAAAACAGAGTGTCAAATTCCTTACCCGGCGGCAAAGATATATTTATTATATGAAGCGTTTTTTCAATGTCAAATAAGCTTCATTATTTCCACCCCGACAGAATATAAACTAAATAAACTGCCTCTTTCAGAGACTTATTCCATAATGGACGATTATTTTTCTTAAAACATAAAAAAATTCCCCTTTTAAGGGGAATTTCCAATAAAGCGAAAAAGAAAAATCAATCCCGCTTATAAATCATTGCAGAAAATTCAGCCTCTGCGACCAAAGTTCCTCTGACCTTAATCTCACCTTTGAATTTCCAAACATTCCGGACACTTTTTTCCTTCTTCACAAACAGTTCCAAAGTATCACCGGGAAGAACAGGCTTCCTAAACTTAACATCATTCACGGTCATGAAAAAAACGCCGTACTTTGAAAAATCGTCTTCACCCTTAAAACCGGACAACACGACAATAGCGGAAGTCTGAGCCAACGCTTCAATCAAAAGCACCCCCGGCATAACAGGATTTCCGGGGAAATGTCCCTGGAAAAACGGTTCGTTAATTGTCACATTTTTTATCCCCGTTCCGGACTGACCTTTGATAATATTTTCAACACGGTCAATCAACAAAAACGGATACCTGTGCGGCAACATGGATAAAATTTCACCGATACCGACCGAAGCGATAAATTCTTCACTGTCCTGAGGGGTGGAAATTTCTTGAATTTCTGACATCCTTTCTTACTCTCCTTCTTTTTTCTTCTGTTTTGCCAATTTTTGCAAAGTTACAACTTGTCTGAAATACTCTTTTAACGGAACGGCCGGCGTTCCCATCAGCCTTGACCCGGCCGGAACATCTTGCAAGATACCGGACTGCGCCGCAATCTGTGCTCCTGCCCCGATTTTAATATGTCCGGCCAACCCGGCCTGACCTGCCAAAACGACAAACGGCCCCAGTTCAGTGCTGCCGGCAATACCAACCTGAGAAACTAAGACACAGTTATCCCCCACTTTTACATTATGAGCAATTTGGACCAGATTATCCACGCGCACGCCGTTTCCGATAACCGTATCGCCCATGGCCCCCCTGTCAACCGTTGTATTTGAACCGATTTCCACATCGTTTCCGATAATCACACGACCTAACTGAACAACTTTCACCGGCCCTTGCGCACTCATGGCAAACCCGAACCCGTCCTGTCCGACTTGAGCCCCCGGGTAAATATAAACCTTATTCCCGGCTAAACAGTGACTGACCGTCGCGTTTGGACCAACAATGCAGTCGTCTCCCATCTGGACGGCATCCATCACCACGGCATTCGGATAAATGTGGCATCTTTTACCCAAAACAACTTTCGGTCCGATATAAGCGCCGGCGTCTACCTGCGTCCCTTCGCCGATAACGGCGGAGCTGTCTACAAAAGCCCTTTCGCTGACAATACCGTTCACCTCAACCGGATAAAAAGCCTGAGATAACAAGCCGTAAGATCTGTGAGGATCCTTGCACACCAAACAAACCGTTTCCTTCGGAACAAAAGGAGCAAACTCTTCGCTGACAAGGCAGGCGCCTGCCTTGGAATGAAGCAGCGCCTCTTTCATGGAGGAAACAAACATCCAAGACACATCCTTTTCCCCGGCCTTATCCAACCCTTGAACATCGTCAAATAAACGGGATAAATCACCTTCACCCTCAAGACGGGCACCCGTTATTTCAATAATCCGCGCCAAGGTAAGCGAATCCGCTTTTTTAAAAAACCGACTGTCAGACATAATAGAGGAACTCCTTTTTTTCCGAAGCTATGTTAACTTATTTTCCAAAAAGAAAAATTAAACTTTTATTAAATTCAAAAAGCCTAAAGAGACTGTTTTTCCGGATCTTTAAAGTCAACCTTTTGAATAATATCATCCAATCCGCTAACAAATTCGTTTGTGATGTCTACGCCGTCCGAATAAAAAACAACAGCCGTTTGATTCAATATCACATCAAACTTTTCCTTATCGTTGATTTTTGTCAGCGCTTTTTCGGAAGCTTTCATAATCTCATTGGAAGCTTCTTCGGCAGACTTTTGCAGCTTTTGAGCTTTCAACGCATACTTTTCCTGAAGTTCTTGCAGCTGTCCCTGAAAAGATTCAATCTCTTTTTGGAAATCGGCAACCTTTTGCTGAAACAACTTTTGCTTTTCCGCAAAAACAGATTGAGCCATATCAGCCTGTTCACTCGCCAATTTAGCGCTTTCCTCATTCAGAGCGTTTCTTTGTTCCGTCAGAGCTTTTTCCTTTTCCTGAAGAGCATCTCTTTCAGCCTCAAACTCTTTCTGATATTTCTCCTCATATTTTGCCTTCTCTGCAAAAACATACCGATAAACTTCAGCCTTTTGAGCCGCCAAAGCCATATTCAACACACCGATTTTCGGTTTTGAAACAGCCACTTGAGCCGATATTTCCTTCATATTATAAAACCCAAATCCGACGGCGCCGATTAAAGCCGCCAAAATAACAATCACTAAGAAAGAATAAATTTTTTTCATTTTCTAAAATCCTGTTCCAAAGTTTAACCTAAATATTTCTTTTTTGTCATATTTCTCTTTTATGACAGGGAACCCCCAATCTATATTGATGGGACCCATCGGAGATCTCCAAATCAACCCAAAGCCAATGGAAACCCTGGGTTTTGAAGAATAGTAATACTGACTTTTATCCAAACCGATAGGACGGCCCAAAACGCCGGCATCAATAAAAACCTTGCCGTTTAAACCAACTTCCTGCGGCAATCCCAAAGGAAAGTTCAGCTGGGCGGAAGCCGTCACGCGCCAATCGCCTCCCAAAAAGTCATCATTAAACTTCGTAACGGCGCCGACGCCTCCGGCCTCAAAACCGCGCAAGTTACCGCCCCCCAGGAAAAAACGATTGTTAATCAGTAAATTCTGTCCAATACCCTTAATGTACCCGGCCGTACCGGAAAAAGACAAGACGAACTTGTCCCAAAAAGAAAAATACTGAGAAGCGGACACCGTCACGCGTGCGAACTTCGTATCCCCCCCTATACCGGCGAAATCCGTCCCCAATGTCAAAGAATACCCTTCCGTCGGATTAAAACGATTGTCCCGACGGTCATAGGTAAGCACCTGACCAACCATGGACACGATACTCGTTCCCGCTTGCTCTTTAATTAAAAGCGAAGCATCCGAATCCACATTTGAAATCTTGTCCTGTTGTAAAGTATAAGAAGCGGACTGATACAAATAATCCGTCCAGTTCCAGCCGAAATTCAACGCGCCGCCGGTCATCTCGGAATCATAAGAGCTTGTGTCTTTATAATCCCTCTGCACATGGAAAAGATCAACCCCGAAAGACAGGTTATAGTCCAAGAAATAAGGGTCCGTAAAACTTAGGTCATAAACAATATCATTTTCGGAAATAGACGCCGAAGCCCCGATAACATACCCTTTGCCTAACAAGTTACGCTCCTGAATACCTATATCCAGCAAAGCGCCGTCATAAGTGGACCAACCGACGCCGAAGCTCAAAGAACCTGTCGGTTTTTCCTGCACATTCAAAACTATGTCCGTTTTATCCGAGACACCCTCTACCGGTTTCGTATCCATTTCCACTTTTGAAAAATAACCGAGATTTTCAATGTTTTGCTTGGATTTCCTCAACCTTTCCCCGTTAAAAGCATCCCCTTCCTGCAATCTCATCTCACGACGAATCACTTTGTCCAAAGTCCTTGTATTGCCGGAAATGTTAATACGGTCAATGAAAATACGCTCGCTTTCCTTGACCTCAAAAGTAATTTTAACAGTCTTGTTTTTTTCATCCGGCGACACCTGAGGAACAATTTCAACAAAAGCATATCCATGCTGGCCCAAAAAGTCTGTCATGGCTTCCAAGGTTGCATCAACATCTTTTGAGGAGTAATACCGCCCCACCTTTACCTCAACCAATTTCATCAAATCTTTCTTATCTATTTTAGGCAAAGAAGAAGAGACAGCCACTTCCGAAACGCGGAATCTGTCCCCTTCCTTAATATCAAAAGTAATAAAGAAAGATTGCTTGTCCGGTGTCAATTCCACGGAAACAGCTTCCACTTTAAAATTAATATATCCGCGGGACAGGTAAAAACTGCGCAAAAGCTGTTGGTCAAACTCCAACCTTTGAGGGTCGTAAGTATCCGTGGAAGAAAAAAAGCGATACCACCTTTTTTCCTTTGTTATCAGCTGTCCCTTTAAATCATCATCCGAAAATTTTTTATTTCCCAAAAAAGAGATTTTCTGAATATAAGCGGGATTTCCCTCATCTATTTCAAAAACGACATCAACACGGTTATGCTCTCTCTCAATGATTTTCGGAGAAATCGTCGTATTAAAACGGCCGACGCGTCTGTATAACTCCAGCATTCTCTCCGTATCCGACCGAATTTTGGCTTTTGTATAAACACCTCTGGGCTTTAATTGAATTTCCGCCGTCAAAGCTTTATCATCCAGCTTATCATTTCCTTCAAAATAAATCTGGTTGATAACAGGATTCTCCACCACGCGAATCATCAAAAGATCGCCTTCGGCCGAAATATTCACATCGGCAAACAAACCTGTGGCGAATAAAGCTTTCACACTTTTATCAATCGCGGCGTCCGTCGCCTTATCTCCTTCCTTAATGAAAAGATAGGAATAAATCGTCTCCGGCTCAATACGGCTGTTCCCCTGCGTTTTAAAACGATGCACAACTTCTTGGGCAAAAGCGGTCTGAACACCGTACCCCAAAAGAAAAACCCCCGTCCAAAAAGATAATACTTTTTTCATTTCAAAAATACCCTTTGGATAATTCTAGGGATATCCTGCACCATTGTCCACAAAAATAATCCCAATAGAACAAAAAGTCCTATACTCATTAAAATTCTTTGCACTTTTTCAGGCAAAGGACGTCTGATAATTCCCTCAATCAGGTAAATCAGCAAATGGCCGCCGTCCAAAACCGGCACCGGCAACAGGTTCATCAGCCCGACTCCTAAAGAAATTTGTATCACAAACAGGATAAAACTCAGCAATCCTTGTTTTGAAGCGTCTCCGGAGGCCTCCGCAATGCCGACAGGGCCGCGCATTTCCTTTGCCGACCGAGCGCCCGTCAAAACCTGCCCCAAATAAGTTAAAGTATCTCTCGTCATATCATAGGAAAACTTCAAGGATAGTTTAAACGCCGCCCAGGGATTTAATCTGTTCAAACTGACTTCCGTCTGAGTAGAAGACTGGATTCCTATAAGAGGCACCTGATTTTCCCCTTCCTCCTCTTTCGGACGGAGTGTAAAGGATAATTCCTCTTCTCCTCTCCGTACTTTCACCGTTAAAGGCTTACCATAATCGGAAATCTGTACCACCCGGCTGATATCCGTATAATCGCTTATTTCCTTTTCGTTAATGGTTAAAATCCTGTCCCCGACCTGCAATCCTGCCGCCTGAGCAGGATAACCGTCCATCAAGCCGCCGACAACGGGCGGGATTTTTACTTCGCCCACTGTCATAAACAATCCCATCAGCAAAATAATTGCAAACACATAGTTCATGCCGGGACCGGCCACGATAATCAAAGCCTGTTTCCAACGCGCCTGCTCCACAAATGTATGAACTCTTTCGCTTTCCGGCACCTTTTCCAAAGAATGAGAAGAACTGGACGCATCTTCGTCCCCCAACATTTTAACATAACCGCCCAAAGGAATCAGGCACACTTTCCACCGCGTTCCTTTCTTATCCGTCCTGGCCCACAACTCTTTGCCAAAGCCGAAAGAAAACTCTTCCACTTTCACACCGAAAAAACGTGCCACAAAAAAGTGGCCGCATTCATGAACAATCACAATCAGCGACAATACCGCCAAAAAAGCGATTAAATATTGAAAAAAAGTTAAAATTTCCGTCATCCCCAAAATCCAGTTTTATCTTAGAATAAAAAGTTCGTCTCCGCCCAGCGGTTTCTGACAAAGAAGGAAGAAGCCGCAAAAAATACCGGACTCTTCCTTTCTTTCCGATTTTTTACGGCAAAAAACCCAAATTGATAAAAATCAAAATCACCGCGACTACCGGCGCTGTGAACAACAAGCCGTCCACCCGGTCAAAAATACCGCCGTGCCCGGGAATCAGCTGACTGGAATCCTTTAAATTCAGCCGTCTTTTAATCCAAGACTCAAAGAAATCCCCCGCCTGAGAAATCACCGCCATAACTGCGCCGATTCCCGCCAATAATATCGGAGAAAAACCTTCAACTCCGCGTAAAAGGCCGAAACCATAGGAAACACCTCCGGCAAACACCATTGCACCGATAAGGCCGGCCCAAGTCTTCTTCGGGCTGATTTTCGGTAACAGTTTCGGTCCTCCGACCGTCCGCCCCACGATATAACCTCCCGTGTCCGTCGCCCAAATAACAAACAGCAGCCATAAGACAATGTCCACGCTTGTCGCATCTTTGATATAATAAATATAAATCATGGAAGCAATCGGCAATCCCACATAAAAAGCGCCGAAAGTCAGCAGGACATTCTTTCCGGATTTAAAATAAACAAATAGAGCAGAAACAAGAATAATCAATAAAGAAAGTTCCGGCATTTCCATCGTTACAAAAGAAACCATCACGGCCGCTGTCCCGATAATCATCCCGATGGAGGAAAGCCTTCCCGAAACCATTGTTTCCCATTCCCATCCCATACAGGCGCCCATCAAGGCAATTAAAATATTATAATACG
>CASFRQ010000135.1 GCA_949296785.1 uncultured Alphaproteobacteria bacterium | reverse complement strand
GCATGTTTCTCTGCATTGTCAAGCATGTTTCTCTGCATCCGGTCAGCGGATTTAAAAAATAAAGACCCCGCTTTGAAGCGGGGCCTTTTCAGACATACAAAAGAATTATTTTACAACCAGATTTGTTGCAGAAGTTTTTCCTCTTCTCTTCATACTCTATCCCTTTCTCTCTGATTTTACTTTCAAAGAGACAAAAATGATCCTCTGATTGCCATCCGCCGTTCGGCGTCTTTTTCCGTATCTAAAAATATACAGAAATCATAAGGATTTTTCAAACAAACGGCCTGCTATCCCCCGCTAAAACAGAATTGACGAACACCTCTCCAGACAACGGCATAGTTTTTTATACTTAGAAAAAAATACTCCCTCGGTCATCTGGACGGCGAATCCCGGAGGAAAGCTTCTCACGCATAACAGGGAAGAAATCAGGTTATTTACCGCAAATTTAAAGAAAACCATATACTCGTAAGCAGCTTAATGACTTTTTCATTTGCACATACTTAAATGATTTTTTATTTGTAGTTTTCAATCTTCCGGCTCTATTATTCGCACGGCACACAAGCTTAATAAATTCAGTAAAAACTGTCGGGCCGCTTTGTAGGACAATAAAACCGTTTCTCCTCCCTTTTCTTTTGGAAAAGAAGGAACAGAAAGGATTTTTGCGATTCGCCGATTTTTCATACCGCCGCCCAAAAACAGCCAAAGTCCCGTATCCTGTTTCCGCGCGAAGGAAGTTTTCCTCCGCATAAACGGTACAGAGCGCCAGCCCCAGTCACATCTCCTTATTTGGTAAAATTAAAAGAAATATAGCCGCTTTCTGTCGTAGAGGAAAAACGGCATAAATTTTGAGCTGCGTTTTTATCTTTAGCAGGATTGACCCAACCGTATTCATCAGAACCTATCGTAACGGAAACGCCGCTTAAAGCATGAGTCAAAGCTTGGCACACATCCGTAGGTACTTTATTCATGACAAATTCAAAATAACCATAACTATGAATAACCGCGCGGGAGGTAACTTGCATATCAGGAGAAAGAACCATCGCTTTTTTCTTTAAATCGGACAACAAATAAGCAGGCAAAGCCTCTTTCAGAGTTGTTTCGTCTTGCCGGATATTTGAACGCAACTCGTACCCTTTTTGTACAACTTGCATAAATTCATCCACAAAGGCGTTAATCATTATTTTTCTCATCGCCATATTATAGCCCACCAACCCGCCGACGGAAAGAACACCCACAATTGCCAAAACGCCCAGCATTTCAATCATGCTCCGACCTTTTTCCTTTGTGTTTTTTCGCATTTTTCCTCCTTTTTGTTAATTTTAAATGAACCTCAAATATCAACAAAAAAGAAGTTTTTTCTTGTATTGTTTCCCTTAATTAAATATTGTTTAGTTAAATGTTCATTTAAAAGTTACAAAAAATTTTAAGAAAAAAACAATAAAAAAATTCTCTTCCCCGGATTTATCCTCACCGGACTTTTTTCTTTAAAAATATATACGGCTTGCAAAAATATAAGGTAAAGACACTAAAAACTGACCGGAAACAGCCTTACTTACTCGTCCCTCAAGAAGCTTATCTTACGGCCTCTCCATCAAAAACACATAAAGCGCTTCGGCATGTGCCATATGGTCCATTTGAAATGTTTTTTAATTAAAAAAAGTTTCTTTAACAATCAATTTATCTATCGTCAATATTTTAGCATTTGTCTGCGCTTGGCAAAATTTCAGAAAATAAATCTCATCATCCAGCCGGCGCATTTCGTCCTGCAGATTGTAAAGAGGTATTTTTTTTCTTTTTATTTTTTTCATCGCCTTTTTATCCGGATAATTTAAGGAATGAATCCCCGGTCAATCATATCAAAAGTTTGCTGCCATTGAGAAACTTCCTTTTCCATTAAAAATACTCCGCAAGCCAGATAAATCAAGAAAAAAAGAACACTCGCCCCGACGGATGCAACGGGGAAAGCCTGTTTTTTCAAAAAAAATCGTTCCGGACGGCGATTTTTTTGCCTGATTAAGAAACATAAACGGGAGAAAAAGAGAGAATTCATCTTAAAAGAAACAAAAAAGCTCAGAATCAACTCCGCCGTCCACGCGGCTATATTCAAATAACCGCTTGAAAAATCAACTGCCGTCAGCAAAAGCGAACTTAAAATCGTCACCAAAAGTCCCCAAAGAAACATCCCTCTGTAAACCATCCAGGGACCGGGAAAAGCCGCTGCCCAAAAATTAAAGGAAAAACCGTTTTTCACACCTTTCAACGAACGGGTTTTGGAAAACATTTTCTGCCATTTTGAAAAATAATACGGCGCCTTTGCCCCTATCAAAAGCTTCAAATCTTCTTCATTGACAAAATCAAAGAGTTTTGGTTTGTTTAAAATCATTGTTATTTTCCTTAAAGCCCCTTCGGGCAACAGTATAAAAAAAGGCATTTTGAAATGAAAGCAAAAATCATTTTTGTTTACAACGAAAAGGGCGGAACGGGCAAATCTACCCTCGCGATGCAATTGGTCGGTTTGTTTTTAAGAAACAACCTGACAGTCGGTGTTTTGGACTTGGACACGGGGCAAAAAACCGTTTTCCGTTTCTTTGAAAACAGACAAAAGACAAAGGAGTCGGAAAATATTCCCCTGCCGATGCCGCTTATTTTCCCGTTCAAAGGGGAAGAAGATATTTCCTCTTTGGCTTCTAATCTGCCTCTTTGGATACAGCAAACGGACATTCTTCTGATAGATGCACCGGGAACCTACCAACCCTGGGCGATGCCTTTAATGGAACAAGCTGATGTTCTTGTTACACCTTTCAACGACAGCCTGGTAGATTTGGATCCTTTGGCGGATATAGATTTAAAGGCTCAAAGAATGCGCCGTCCCGGTCCTTTGGCGGAACATATCTGGAGCGCGCGGCAAAAAAGGATGTTGGCCAAGCGACCGCCTTTGAAATGGCTGGCCGGACGCAACCGGGTACCGGCTCTAAGAAATAAAAACAAGGAACTGATGGATATTTTGATGAAAGATTTATCCAAGCGCCTCAGTTTTGAGATTTTTTCAAATATAACGGAACGCGTTATTTACAGGGAATTATTTTTAAAAGGATTGACTCTGATGGATTTAAAACAGGAAGGCGTTCCTTATCCTTTATCCCTGTCCGCCGCGACGGGACGACAAGAAATCCGTTCGCTTGCCCAGAAAATCCTGGCGCCCTGACATTAAGGGCGTCCAAAGAATAAAATAAGGATTGCGTCCTCAGGCGCTTTTAAATAAAATGACAAGCAACTGTTAAATTCTTTTAAGGAGGAGAATATGGAAATTAAAACAATTGTAACAACGCCCTTTCAGGATCAGAAAACCGGTACCGCCGGCCTGCGTAAAAAAGTCAGTGTTTTCAGCCAGGAAAACTATTTGGAAAATTTTATCCAATCAATTTTTAACGCCGTTCCCGGTTTTCAAGGGAAAACAATCGTTTTAGGCGGCGACGGACGTTATTATAACGCTCACGCCATACAAGTCATTGTCAAAATGGCCGCAGCACAAAAAGTCGGAAGAATTATCATCGGGCAAAACGGCTTATTTTCCACACCGGCGGCCTCCAATCTGATTATTAAGCGTAAGGCGTTCGGCGGTTTTATCCTGTCGGCCAGCCACAATCCTGGCGGAAAAAACGGGGATTTCGGCATCAAGTTTGACCTGTCCAACGGCGGCGGCGCCCCGGAAGCCGTCACCGATCGCATTTACGAAGAAACAAAGAAAATTACTTCTTACCAGATTGCCGATACGCCGGATATAGATATCAGCCAAATCGGGGAATTTTCCGTCGGCGAAACGGTTATTGAGATTGTGGATTCTGTCAAAGACTATGTTGAGTTTGTAAAAGGCATTTTTGACTTTGATGCCTTAAAGGGCCTTGTTTCTTCCGAAAATTTCAAAATGCGTTATGACGCGATGAACGGGTCCACCGGTCCTTACGCCGTTCGGATTTTTGAAGAAATCCTGGGCGCGCCGAAAGGAACCGTCCTCAGAGGAACGCCGATGGAGGATTTTGGCGGCGGCCATCCGGATCCGAATCTGACCTATGCCAAAGAGTTGGTTGATCTTATGTACTCGGATGAAGGCATTGACTTCGGTTGCGCGGCGGACGGCGACGGCGATCGCAATATGATTTTGGGCAATCATTTCTTTGTTACGCCCAGCGACAGTCTGGCCGTTATTACGGCAAATTATGAAAAAGTTCCTTACTATAAAGGAAAAGTCAAAGGCGTCGCGCGTTCCATGCCGACCAGCCGCGCTTTGGACGATGTAACGGCGGCTTTGGGTTTAAAAGCGTACGAAACGCCGACCGGATGGAAATATTTTGGTTCATTGATGGATGCCGGGCTGATTTCCTTCTGCGGAGAAGAAAGCTTCGGTACTGGCTGTTCTGACTTACGGGAAAAAGACGGCATTTGGGCGATTCTTTACTGGTTAAGTATTCTAGCGGCGACCGGAAAAACCGTTCAAGAGGTTGTGCAAGAGCATTGGCGCCGGTACGGACGGCATTATTACCTCCGGTATGATTACGAAACCTTGGAGACGGAAGACGCTTTGAATTTTATGGATTATCTGCGTTCTCAGTTCGGCAAAATCACGCGAATGGGCGAAGAAACGGTGAAGAGTTTTGAAGAATGGAATTATACCGATCCCGCAACGGGGGAAGTCGCCTTAAAACAAGGCATCATCGTTTTATTTGAAAGCGGTTCCAGAATTGTCTTCCGCTTATCCGGAACGGGTTCTTCGGGAAAGACTCTACGTATTTATCTTGAAAAATACGAAAAGGAATCCTCCCGCCTCAACAAAGAACCGACGGAAGTCATTAAACCGTTATTTGAAGGGATGGCAAAAGCCGTTTCTTTAAGCGATCGGATTAATCGTGAATACCCGACGGTGATTACTTAGGAAATCCCTTATTATCAAGCGGCCAATCGCCGGATGAAAAAAGTCCCTTTTATGAGGGGCTTTTTTTATTAAAAAACTTTTTTTAAGGAAAACAAGTGATTGCCTAAGTATGAAAGACTCAAATCTTTTTTTATTTTTCTTTCCGTTCAACTCCCCCAAAAATATAGCAAGAATACGCAAGTTAAAAACTCTAAAATAAATCTCATTATTCCTTATAGCTTTTTTACATAAAAAATAAAAAAGTAAAAATCCGATTGACTT
>CASFRQ010000134.1 GCA_949296785.1 uncultured Alphaproteobacteria bacterium | reverse complement strand
CGAAAATTCTTTATAAACAGTTTTTTTAATGAGCAAAGAACAATAAAAATTACAAAAAACTTTATACAGACAGTCATATTCAAGATAACAAACACAACGAATAATTAAGAGAAACAGCCTGTCCGAAACAAATCATTAAGAACAAAATTTAAAGAAATTTACACTCCGAAAGTCATTGTGAAGGAAGTATTGAAAACGGCCGCTTTCCTCGCTGCCGGCGTTGCGTTTGGCGGAGCGGGAGCTGCTGCGCTTGTCGGGGCCTTTCCAACTATAGGAGCGTCGGGTACCGCTATCGGGAATTTTATTTTCGCCGGAAGGGCCGGATTCTTTATGGCGAATGAGGTTGTTGACGCCGTTCAAAAATCTGTTTCCACCGTTAACGATATAATTCTCTCTCATTTACCGACTACTCTGCCAAATGAGATAACGCCGGAACAATTTAAAGAAAACAACAAAAATATAAACCGTAATGGAAAATTACCGTTCTTTTGTTCCTGAAGAAAAAATGACACTTATTTCTTTTTTAAACAGCAGACAATCTCCTGATTCAGCAAAACCACAAAAAACAATCCGCAACCTGTTAACTCTTTTATCGCAAATAAACGGGGTAGAGAATTTTTCCGGCATTTTACGAAGATACTCCCCTTGTAAAACATAAAAGCCACTTTATTAAAAGCGGCTTTTAAGAAGGTAGTTTTTTAACATGCTTTCAGCTTTGAACGATAACGATATTGGCAGGATACCGCTTCATCCAACCGTTTCCAAATAGAAGTTTGAAATATCACCCTCGTCAAAAATCCCGTCCATTCGTCAAAACATCCATCAAAGAATATGGAACATCTTTTCTTTTGAAGATACTCAGATGTTCTGAATAACAAAATCCCGGAAGAAGTTAAAAACAAATTAGCAAAGGTTCTGAACAGCTCCTATTGTTTTATTTTTCATCCACTTCTTACCGCCTGATACAGGTTAAACGCGTTTCTTCATTCCCGATGGTTCCCATAAAAAAGCTGGGAATAATATACTCGTCCGGACTGACAAAAGCTCCCCAAAACGGCAGGGCATCTTTGACCTCTGTATTTAAGTTATCCAAAACATAGGTTGAAAATTCCTCCTGTCCGCATAATTTTTTTAAAAGTTCCGCATTTTCAAAAACTTCTTTTTCATACGGCACGGACATTCCCATTGCCTGACACATCAAAAAAGCGCTGAAAGCATCCCCTCCCGCTTCCGTCAAGCAGGCAAAGCCGCCCTCCTCTTTCGGAATAAAATGACATTCGTTCAAATAACAAAATTCCCCGTTACCGCAATCTTTGTTCTCTCGGCATAACCGGGCGCCAAGATGATCCGGCGCTCTTTTTTCGCGGCACTTTCCCTCTTCCCATATACCGCCGCAGGAACGGCAGGAAAGGACATCCTTCAACCCGGAAAGATCATCGGGACATAAAAGGCAAGCCCCCCTCAACGCATATCGTTTGCCGTCGCAAAACCGACGGCATTTTTCCTCATTGAACGAGACGCCGACAGGTCCCTCCTCGTCGCAGGAATGGCAAAATCCCTTTTCATCCGGCAGAGGCCTGTCCTCAGGACATTTTAAAACACTGTACGGATTACCGCCGCCTTGTTTTAAGACAATTCTTTCCTCACAAGGAAAAGGCGTAAAGGAATCGTCGTTATACTTACTATCCACCCGAATCGGGCTTGAAACGGAACAATCGTAATAAGAGCCGTTCCAAGCCGAAAACGTTTTCCCCGGAATATTCCCTCTGCCCGAAGCAGGGACGACCTCCGTTTCATCCGTCTCATTGATATTCATTTCAAAAGGAGACTGAACAGTCTTAGGAGCACAGTAATAAGTTGTATAAGAGCCCTGCCCTAAAGACAAAGCATTTCGTCCGGGGCAAAGGCGGGCACAGTCTTCCTCCAAAGCGACCTCAAAAGATTCCGGGCTGTCGCAGGAAAGACATTCGCCGTTTGATTTTAAAAAAGGGCAGCCGTTTTTTTGTTCTGCCTGCTCCGGCATTTCTGCCATTTCAGACACCTTTGCTTTAACGGGCGCCTCAATGGATATTTCAACCCTATCCGATGTCGGCACGGCGGGCACGCCGCAACCACTTTGACAGAACAACAAACAAAACAACGCAAAAACCCGCCGCATCCTTATTCCTTTTCTTAACCTTATTGTAAAAATATTTTTATGAATTATACAATTTTTACTTTTTTTTACAACATTAAGAATATATAATTTTTTAAAGAAACCAGGAGTAAAAAAATGAAAAAAACAACTTTCTTCATAGCGGTGTTTTTTATTTTTCTAAGCAGCTTTGCCAAGCTTTCGGCCGAAGAAACAAATACACAGTCCGAGCAACCCGTTCTTAACGAACAGAAAACAAAAGAACGGGAAACAGATAAAAACGCCCAATTAAGCGATCCATATTTTAAAAATATTTTAAACTATGCGGGTCTCACTAAGTTTAAAAATCCTCTTTTTAACCAGTTTTTACTGTACGAGAACGATCGGTTGGGCGGCGTGATGAACATGGCTATCACCCCTTTTATGATCGCGGATCTTCATTACGACCATCTTGACACCCTTTCTTTATGTCATTTGATTTTGGATGAATTTTCCTATGCCGTTTTGGAATGTCAAGAGGTCTATTCCGGCTTTCATACTCAAAAACCTTTGGAAGAGCTTGAGCCATTCTCAAAAAAAATAGTTTATACACTCTGGGCCGTGAAAAACTATAAACAATGCTATGTTAGCGTCTTACGTGAACGCGTAGATTTAAAAAACAAAGAACGTATTGAGGAAATGTATGACAAATACAGCAATTTTCATATGCGTTTATACAGACCTTCCACAGATGTTCCTGCTGAAGAATATGGTAAATTTTGTCCTTTTAAAATTGTCCTAAACAAAGAAGTCCTGGAGGAAACCAAAAACAAACTCCTAGAAGCTCTAGATAAAGAAAAACAATAAAAAAAGGGGAGCTTTAACTCCCCTTCCTTATTTATCCTATCGTTTGTGAGCTTTAAAAACCATTGTTGGTTGGTTTGCCAATTCGTTTTGGTAATCAAGCCTGTCTTGAGAAACAATATTTGTCCTAAAAATGGCTGGAATAGAAGTCCAGTCTTTATTTCTATGTTTTTCCAGCACCCCCGGATGGTTGAAAGGCAGTTTACCGGAATTAAAATATCTATCCAAATACAGCATTTTAATATTTGCCGGCGTATTATCATAATCAACATTGTTATTTTTAAAATGTTGCCGGAGGGTCTTAATTCTCTCCTCTAACCCTTTTTGTAAACGACCTGCTGTATAATCCTGAGAAAGTCTGTACTGTCCGAAGATTGGCTCATAATAACTGGCATTATAAAGATTCTTTTTTCTTTCGGCCTCTGTTTCATACTGCGCACGAATATCAAAACACCTCTGCCTCTCTTGTACTATTTTTTGCTTAAAATCTTTTTTTTGTTCCGGGGTTAAGGGTTCATGCGTATCAATATCATAAAACGGCTTACCATCAATACCATTTTCATCATATAAATTCTCACCATTACCGATTGTAGGATTGCACATAGTATCAATATAAACATGATCATAATCTCCTTCTATCTTTGCTAACCTTGGTTTCATTGTTTCTATAATTTCGTTGTCAGGCAAATCATACATCTCTAAGGTCACATAAAAATCCGGTACTTCCATAGGAATTTTAGGCAATTCTTTTGGTAAATGAATATCCTTCAATTTCAAGGCATCTTTTAGTTTATTCTTTATAGAATAAACATCTGGTAAAAGAATATTTTTCAAATCAAATTCCCCTGCCCCATTGTTTAATATAGGCTTAAAAAAATTTTGCTTATGACCTGTTGCCAAATCAGATAAAGAAGTTTTACCGGATAAAAAGTCCTGTTGTCGTTTTTTAAAAATTTGTTCGTTCATCGCCCTTTTCAGTTCTTTTCTGGTTTCTGAATCGTTTTCGTTAATAGCCAGTGGCATGTTTTCATCATCTATTCCATATATATCAAAAAGCTGTTCCAAGATTTCTCTGGTTGTTGCGTCACATTGAACAGCTTAAATTAAAAAACAGTTTACATTTGCACAAAACCTTTTATGCTGAAATGAAAAGGGATATGTTGACTTTTCTAAAATATCAAGGAAATATTCTTTTATAAGATGAAAGACATAAGATGAAAAAAATAATTTTCCTCATGGCCGTATTTTTTACCTTGTCGGGGGCACTTTCCGAACTTTTGGCACAAGAAACGGAAAAAACGCAAGACAGAACCTTAAATATTATCAATTATAATGGCCCCATGGAATTTAGAAACCCTTTATTTAACCAGATTTTTGAAAATCATTCAGAACAGGGAACGGATTATCTTTTCATTTTTCGTCCATTTTTTAAAATAACGAACTATGCAGGCCAAATTGAAAAAGTTGAATTATGTCGTTTAATTCTGGATAAATTTGATTACGCCGTCATTGAATGCCGAAAATATTACTCCCGAAATGTGAATAATTTTATGCAAGAGAATATTCGTAATTCCTCTACAAGTTTTGGAGAAAAAAATATTTACCTTCTTTATTCCAGCCAAGCAAAATACGCTAAAAATTGTATTATGGAAGTGGCGGAAGGCCCAGATTTCAACTACTTTTCACAATATCACCCGGATAAGGAAATCCCTGTAGATGAATTCGGACCGCTTCTTTGCCCGATAAAATGGGAAAATGATAAAAAATTATCTGATTTTTATAACGAAATGAAAGAGACCATAAAAAGTTTCTAATCTATTATTATACAAAAGAGGGGATT
>CASFRQ010000133.1 GCA_949296785.1 uncultured Alphaproteobacteria bacterium | reverse complement strand
TTTTTCCGGCGCTGAAAAAAATAGTTGAAAATTTTTCCGCTGTTTTATGAATAAATGTCGGAAAAGCTTTTTTCATTCCGATAGGGGAACAGCCGCCGTGAATGTAGCCTGTTAAGGGTAGAAGTTCTTTCATTTTAATCATTTCCACGGACTTTTCTCGGGCACAGGCGGCCGCTTTTTTTAAATCAAGCTCTTCGGCAACGGGAATCATGAAAACATAATGCTGTCGGCTTTTGCCGATTGTTACGAGTGTTTTAAAAGCGCGGGCAGGGTCTTGTCCGAGCGCCGCCGCAACTTCTACGCCGCTGACCGCTTGTGCTCCATTATAAAAGTGGGGTGTGTAAGGTATCTTTTTCTGCTCCAAAAGGCGCATAACATTTGTTTTTGTTTCCATAAAAACTCCTTTATTCTTTATATACAGCAAAATCGGCTGATAAAAAAGCTTTTTATCAGTAACGCGCAGAAAAGAAGTCAGCAGTTTGTTTTTCTCTTCTTTTTGAAAAATGAAATAGTATCTGTTTTTGAAAGCTGGTAAGTAATTTTTACCTTTTTGATATTCTTATGAATTAAATTTTCAAATTTATTTTCTTTTTAAGAATATTTTACTTGATTTTTTGGAAAATATGCTCTATAATATGCTTGTTAAGATAAAATGAAAGGAGGTGAAAAAAATGAAAGACATGTCAACAAGAGAATATCTTGAGATGATGATTCCGTCTAAAGACGAGGGATTTTGTCGTATAGAGGAAAATGATTCCGATCTGCGCAAAGAATTGAAAAGGGCGTATAATTATGCTTTTGCAAAGAAACGTCTGGAAGAGGAAGCGGAGAAAGAAAGGTTGTATCGTCAGTATTTTCAAGCTGAAGCCAATTTGACTCCCAGTCGGAATCTGAATCGCGCGAGAAAGTACCCTTTGACTGAAGAGGAGGCTGCTTACTTAATAGATCTTTACAAGAGGACCAACGAGAGAGGATTGTCCGGAACAGGGCTGACGCCCAGTCGGAATCTGAATCGTGCGAGGAAATACCCCTTGACAGAGGAAGAGGAGGCTGAAATCCAGGAGCTTTATCAAAAATATATCGGGGGTAAATAAGCGTTTGAATCGTTTTGTTTAGATTAAAAAGCGGACCGGAGAGTATCCGGCCCGTTTTCCATGGAAAAAACAAGAGAAAGGAGGTGAAAAAATGAAGAGACTGCAACGAGAGAACTTCTTGAATATCTAATCCCGCAAGAATCTGAAACTTTTTTTGATTTAAATCCGAATGATTCGGAGTTGCGTACGGAACTGAAAAAATCATATAATCAAGCTCTTTTGAAAAAACGTATTTTCGGTAAAACGACAAAGGAAAGGATGCAAGAATTATACCGGGATTATGTGAGGAATGAACCAAAAGCTGAAGTTGTTTTTGATGGCAGAAAATTGACTTGGTTTGAGAATGGAAAACCGGTTAAATCATGGCCAGCCATGTCCGGACATGCTGATTATCAAAATGTCTGGTCTCAGGGAATAAAAAATAAAGGACCGATTCCGGAAGGGGAATGGACAATAGCTGCTCGAGATTATGACGAAGTCAGCGGTTTTTGTGATACTGTGAATCCTTTTGAGCTGGTTTGGAAAAGAAATCCAAGGGCTTGGGGAACAAAACGGATTGCTCTTAGACCAAAGGATGGAACGGATCCGCTCGGCTAAGATCGTATGTATTGGCACGAAGGAGAGGTTCTTGGTTCTGCCGGATGTATAGATTTGGCGACAAATATGGACGACTTTGTTGATAATTATTATAAAAAGCGAGTCGTAAAGCCATATATCCGCGTCAAGTATGATAAAGAATCTTGGTAATTCAGATAGGGGGGGTCGTCTCCCCTTATTTTTAATGGAAAAATAGAAAAAAAAGTTTATAAAATTATTATTGATTGTAAATTCTTTGAGGAGATTTATTTATGAAAAAAGAAGTTCATAAAAAAATCGGATTGTTTTTTGCCTCTTTTTTTCTTTTGATAGTCTTTTTATGGCTTGTCTGGGAAACTCTTTTTGCGGCTTATTTCTTCTTTTACCATCAACAACCGGATTTTCAGCCTCTTGGGCAGCTGGAAACAAATATGTGGTATCTTTCTTTAAAGAACATGGCGTTTTTCCCGGCCGCTTGGTTTTTCTGGGTGAAGGGCTTTTTTTCTTTACATCAAAAAGCTTTGTCTTTTAAGCGAATGTTTCTTTTTTCTTTTACCGTCTGCTTTTTACTTTATATGAACGGGGCAGTGGAAAGAGGTGTTTCCTGTATGGATGAAAGTTCTCATATCCGGTGCGGATATGACTGTTCCGTTGCTTTTGTTCTGTCGGGCGTGTAAACCTGCCGGCAGAGGGCGGCGAACAGTCGGATGCTCCAAACAGGAAAGGATTTTTTATAAAAAAAATTCAAGGATTAACGAATGGCAAAGAGAAGAGGAAAAATGCCCAACTGTTTATCAATACTCATTGTCGGCCGGTTTTCCCCTGTTAAATATTAAAGAACGAAAACATGGAAGGTCAAAGGGGCTAAGAATCCCTCCGACGCTTCCGTCGCATGGTGCAGTGCAAAAATTGATGCCTGCTTTTTTATAATCCGGTTGTCAGTTGTCTTTTTATAATCCGGAACAGTCTATGCCGATTTTTTCCAGCGTCTGAATAATCCTTGCTTTGTTACGCGATTTTTTTCGGCGAATGGGATTGCCGGCGTAAACCGTCCAGGGTTCAAATTCAAATCCGGAAGGGACGAAGCTGTTGGCCCCGATAGTGACGCCGATAGGGATGATATTTCCGGGCATGACCACCGTGTTGGAACCGATGCCGGTATATAAATCCATTGTAATATCTCCCGTGACTTCTTTGACTTCCGGAACGGAGTGGGTGACCAGCTCATCCACATAGTCGTTGGTCGCCAGCCATATTTTGACGCCCGCCGCCAAAGAGGAGTACCCTTTCATAGTAAAGGTGTATTTCCCGGACCCTCCGGCGATATAGGTCCCCGGCGCCAGTTCGCAATGGTCGCCGATTTTACAGGCGGCGGAGATTCGGCAAAAATCCGAAATACGGACATTATCGCCGACCTCTATCAGTTCGGGTTTTTTGATGATGACATATTCGCCCAGCTGAAAGTTTTTTCCGTGCCGGATATCCAGAGAATCCGTTTTTTTGCTGATAACATAATCCTGCCCATCAAAAGAACGGATAATATTTTCTTGAAGCCTTAAACGCTCCAAATCTTCTTTTGAAATAAAAAGGCCGTCTAAAATCATTATTTTCCCTTTCTTTTTTATATTTTCATAGAAAGATAAGGCAAGGTGAGATTTTTGACAAATCAATAAATCTTTCAAATTGTGACAAACTCAACGAAAAAAACGCCGTTTACGGATGAAACGGCGAAGTTAAAAAGGTAATCGGAACAAGTTACAGGTTCAGATAATTCAGGACCTCATCCGGGCCCGAGACCTGGACGACCCGGGTATTTGAGAGGCGAGAAAGAGCCTGAGCCAGTTCGTAGTCGTTGCCGCCGGGCAGTGTCCTGTCGCCGAAGAAGATAAGTTCTTCGTCGGGATAAGAGGCTCTCAGATGTTTGGCAATTTGTTCTTTGCCTTTTCCTTTTGGGGTAATGTCTATGGAGATGGTGCCGCCGACGGCAAAGTCGTAGTCCGGATAAAGAGCTTGAAGTTCTTGTTTTATCTTTAATCTTTCATGATGTTCGTTGTCCCAGGCACCGTATTTTAATCTTTCTTCATAAGGGCAGTCTCTGCCCAGAACGGAGAAGTTAATCATGCCGACCCTGGGTTCAATGAAGTTGTCAAAGAGAGGGCCCGGATAGGCGGTGTTGTTTCTGTATTCTTCCAATTTTTGAAGAAGAGAGGGAAGAGGGGCAAAGTCATTGCGATACAGTTCTTGTCCTTTTGCCCACAGAATGTTGCCCATG
>CASFRQ010000132.1 GCA_949296785.1 uncultured Alphaproteobacteria bacterium | reverse complement strand
TGGAATCCTCTTTCCCGTCCCGCACGGTTACGAAATCATACTCTTTATTTTCAATTTCGTGTCCGCCGAGGCAACCGATAACGGCTTTACCTCTGTTGAGTATATAATCCCGCAACTCTTCTTCCTTAAGATACCTCATTTTCAAAGAATCCTCAACAACTTGTTGAAAAAAAGGCTTCTCATTTAAAAAGACAACTGCCGCGGTCATCAGACGGTACTCCTTCCCCATTAAAAAACGTAAGGAAGCTTCCACCTCTTTTAAATTCAAAGGTTTATTGAGAAGAACGCCGTCGCAATCCAAAATCTGGTCCGCCGCCAGAACGAAAAAATTCGGATACAGCCTGCTGACCGACAACGCTTTTTCTTGAGCAATCCTCAAAACCATTTCTTTGGAAGGTTTGTTTTTAAATTGATTTTTTATCTTTGTTTCATCCGTATCCGAAGGTTTTAACAGAACTTCTATCCCGTTTCTTTGAAGCAAAGCGCGCCGCCATTTACTGGAAGAAGCGAGAATAAGCTGTGGATTGTGTGGATAAGTCTGCGCTTTTTCTTTTTTTAAAAAAATTGTCCCCATCGTTCTTTTTTTATCCCTTTCTTTTTCAAAATCCGTTTTGTGGATAATACCAAATCTTCAAACGGTTGATAAGTTTTATTTTCGGCAAAATCCCTCCTTTTTAACCAAAAACAACTTTGTGGATAATTTGTGGGTAAAAAGTTATCCACATAATTCACCGGATATAGAACAACAACTTCTTTATTTAAATTTTAAAAAGAAGGAGGGAAGGGTGTGTATAAATCCGTTGACATGAAGTAAAAAAACAATTAAACATAAAATATCTGAAAAAGCGCCTTGTTGTTTTTTAAACAGGGTTCCGCCGATTTTATTCCTTATAAGGACGACTTCCATGCATTTAAAAGAACTCAAAAAGAAATCTCCGACGGAACTGTTTGCCTATGCGGAGGAATTGAATGTAGAAAACGCTTCTTCTTACAGAACGCAGGATTTATTGTTCGCTATCTTAAAAAAATTGGCGGAACAGGATGTCTGTCTTTACGGAGAAGGCGTGCTGGAGGTTTTACAGGACGGGTTCGGTTTTTTGCGCTCCGCTTCTTCCAACTACCTTGCGGGCCCCGATGATATTTATGTTTCGCCCAGTCAGATTAAATATTACGGTTTGAGAACAGGCGATACGGTGGAAGGGGAAATCCGCGCGCCGAAGGACGGAGAACGTTACTTTTCTTTGACAAAAGCCAATCAGGTGAATTTTGAAGATCCGGAAAAGTTAAAGTATCGGATTAACTTTGATAATCTGACTCCTCTTTTCCCATCCGAAAGATTTAGAATGGAAATGGAAAATGCTCAGGGTGCTAACGGGAAAGATTATACTTCCCGTATTATTGACTTGATTTGTCCGCAAGGCAAAGGTCAGAGAAGCTTGATTGTCGCGCCGCCCAGGACAGGTAAAACCGTTATGCTGCAAAATATCGCCCATGCAATTACGACCAACCATCCGGAAGTGTATTTAATTATGCTTTTGATTGACGAACGGCCGGAAGAAGTGACGGATATGATTCGCTCCGTGAAAGGGGAGGTTATCAGTTCCACTTTTGACGAGCCGGCGACGCGTCATGTTCAAGTAGCCGAGATGGTTTTGGAAAAGGCTAAAAGGCTGGTGGAATATAAAAAAGACGTTGTTATTCTTTTAGATTCTATTACCAGGCTGGCCAGAGCTTATAACACGGTTATTCCCAGTTCCGGCAAGGTATTGACAGGCGGCGTGGATGCCAACGCTTTGCAAAAGCCGAAAAGATTCTTCGGTGCTGCTAGAAATATAGAAGAGGGCGGTTCTTTGACAATTTTCGGCACGGCTTTGGTGGATACGGGGTCTCGTATGGACGAGGTTATTTTTGAAGAGTTTAAAGGAACCGGCAATTCGGAAATTATTTTGGATAGGAAGGTATCCGATAAAAGGATTTTCCCCGCGATTGACATTACGAAATCCGGAACAAGAAAAGAAGAGCTTCTGGTTGACAGGAACACGCTTTCCAAAATGTGGCTGTTGCGTCGTGTTTTAATGCCGATGGGCGTGACGGATTCCATGGAATTTTTAATTGATAAATTGCGCCAGTCTAAAAATAACGAGGACTTTTTTGAAGCGATGAACAGCTGATAAATATTTTTTTATTATATTATTATCAATAATATCAGCGGAAAAACAGTAGTAGGTTTAAGTCTTTTTTTTAATAATTGGCTTAATTATGATGAGAATATGATAAAACCATTATTTTTACATTAAATACCTTTCTGCATCTTAAATCTGCCTCATTTTTTTAGGAAAAAAATTTATTGCTTTATTATTTTTCCCGTTTGATTTCCCTCTTCTTATCATGTGCACTTAGGATAAAAATTCTTTGACGATAGAGCTCTTAAAAAAGAAAACCTCTTGTTTCCCTTTTTCCCTTCTCCTGAAACTTAAAAAAATTGGCATATATAAATCATAATTCAGCTAAATAATTTAAATACTTCTTGACTTTTCTTTAAAAAGAGAGTATATAAAAAATACCTTTTGATGGGGAATAGTTTAAAGGTAGAACAACGGACTCTGACTCCGTATATCTTGGTTCGATTCCAGGTTCCCCAGCCAATTTGAACAGGCTTGTGATTTTTGGTCGCAAGCCTTTGGTTTTTTTTATGCTTTTTTTAATGGTTCCTCTGTATGATATTTATTCCTTATATGTTTAAAATCTTACTAGATATTTAAATTTCTATTCTTTTGGGCTGTCAACATAATGATCGGAAGTATCTAATTTAAACTCGTCATAGATTTTCATTTTTTTCATTATATATGATAGAACTTGATGAATTGATTTTAAACTTACCAAAATTTCATTCATATAAATATCAGGATGCAAATGATTTTTATTTAATCCTAAGCTTTCAGCTTCCGCACTGGCACCTATTTCTTTACTGCTCAGGTTAATCATATCCATGAGTTCTGCTCTTAATGGAATGCCGGCTTGTATGGTCTTAAGTTTTAAAAAAGTTAACCATTCTTCATAATCTTGCAATACTTTTTGTTTAAATTGTTTAAAGTGAGGCGCAATTTTTTTATCAGGATTTATTTTTGCCGCAGCTAAATTTATTAAACAAGATTCTATTTCAATGCCTATTTCTTCCAAATCTAAGGCATTACTATTTATTAGTTCATCGATATATGCAATGTAAAATCCGTTTATATTTGTAAAGGATACGAATATATTATATATCAATTTTGCTATCGGGTTACGCATTACGATTTCAAAAAGACTTTCATCATCATTATAATGCATATCGTTATAGTCTATATCCAGTTATTCCGGAAAGTCTTTAGGTATGTTAGTACCAATTTCTTTCAAAATACAGAAAATAGCGTTACATAAAAATTCGGGGTCTGTTGTTAACCTTTCTGTATCATATCCGGTTTCTTCATTATCATTTGCTTCTTTTCCTAAATAGGTAAGAGCTTAGCCTACTTTTTTGCATTTTTTAATGAACCGGTATAAAGAATGAACTCGGGATTAAATGCCTCTATTTTTAATATGGATTTTATTTTATTATACATATCAGAAGACATATATTCCCCTTTTTTCCACTTCGTAATCTGTGTCGGGGAAACATTCAATCGTGAAGCCAGTTCTTTTTGAAATTAAATCGGGATATAAAGACAGAAGGCATAAACTGACAAAAAGCAAACGTTAAAATATTTTATAAAAGCGTTTTTCAGCTGGTCTTTTGATAAAATAAACATAAAATTCCATCCTTTTAAGAAAAATAAGTTTAGCCGTGGGATATATTTTTGACAAGTGTTTTTAAAACTTTTCTGGTTCTTTTGGTAACTTACTTTAACTAAAATTCTCGGTGAAAAAAACGTTGTTTTATAAAAAAGCGAACGATCTGAAAATGTATGGATGTTTGATGTGAAATAAGTATAAACGCTGTTTACCAACTGAATATCATCAGTTTTTTATGTTTTTAATATTTTAAAGAATCATCATAAAAAATTTGCGAAACAATCCTTTGAAAATTGAGAACACGAAAGTCGGATAAATCTTATTTTTCTTTCCATATATAGGTTTTTCCCGAATCGGACTGTTTCTTTTCCATTTCCGATTTTTCCGGTATTGTTTTAAGATTTAATAAAAATAAAGAGTGGGGTTTTAATTGATGAATAATGGCGGCGGTTTCTTTTGAAACGGCTTGATAATAATCCGAAGAACAACTTTTTACAAGTTGGATTAAATGTTCTTCAGAGTTTTCTTCCGTTTGAAGGGCACATTCTTTAATCTTTTCATGCCATTTAAGATTATCAAAGCGGGTAAGGGCGATTTCTTCCGCCACATTGATTAAAGGTAAAGGAATGTCTTCTTCAAAGAGGCTTGTATCCAATTCGGGATGAAACATAAAAAAGTCAATAATCGAATCCGTCATTGAAAAAAATTCTTCCTCTTGAATTTGTTTAAAAACATTTTCCTGACATATTGCGTAAGGTTTCATTGCTTTTTCCAATTCTTCAAGGGGAGGCACTTTCTTTAAAAGATGGACATTCATCTGTTTCAACTCTTGAATAACATCTTTTTTTACCTTGAGTAAATTCATACGGCCTTTGATAAAAGAAGCTTTTAAAAGAGCGTCTATTCCCTCATTAAAATTTTCTTTTAAAATACTATCTATTTGCCCCGCCTGATTCGGTAATTTTTCTTTGACGCCTAAAAGGGAGAGAATGAGGGAATTTTGGTAGTCATACATCAAAATGGAAAAATCAATCTCATTTTCTATGGGATAGATGTTCGTGTCTTTAAAATCTTCCCCGTAACTGCCTGTCACAAACAGAGAAAGAAAAAAAAGCGTGACGATAAAAAGAGGGGCATGTTTTTTCATTTCT
>CASFRQ010000131.1 GCA_949296785.1 uncultured Alphaproteobacteria bacterium | reverse complement strand
CGGCGTGTCCAAAAGATTAAAAGTGTTTCCTTCGTATTCAAAAGTCATGACTGAAGAGGAGACGGAAATGCCGCGTTCCTGTTCTACCTTCATCCAGTCGGAATGAGCCCGGCGGTTGTCTCCCCTGGCTTTGACGGCGCCGGCCATTTGGATGGCGCCTCCGAACAGGAGGAGTTTTTCCGTTAAAGTCGTTTTACCGGCATCCGGGTGCGAAATAATCGCAAAGGTGCGTCTTTTGGAAACGATATCGGTCAGTTGAGATGCCATTTTTTTGCCTTAATTTAAAATTATTTTAATATGAATGAAGGGCAATGTATGCTTTTTTTATATGTTTTTCAAGCGTTTTTTGGCTTCTTTTGTTTTGGTTTTTGTTGACAGCCGCTTCAAAATCTGCCAAAAAAGTAAAAAAACATATAAAAGGGCTTTATTTTTTGAATAAGGCAGAGTATATATGTCCTAATTCTTCTTAATTGTAAGATTAAGAGGCGGATGTGGTGGAATTGGTAGACACGCCAGAGTTAGGTTCTGGTGGCGAAAGCCGTGGGGGTTCAAGTCCCTTCATCCGCACCAAAAGGGTTTTGGTTTAACTTTGAAGGAAACTTTTATGACTGTAACAGAAACAAAACAAGAGGGATTGAAAAAAGAATTAAAGATTGTCGTCCCGTCCAAAGAAATGGAAGATAAGATTGCAAAACGTTTTGAACGTCTTTCCGCTGAAATCAAAGTGCCGGGATTTCGCCCGGGGCATGTGCCGGTAGCGTACTTGGAAAAGAAGTATGGGAAGGCTGTCCGTGACGAAACGGTGGAGGATGCTTTGCAGGAATATACGCAAAAAGCGTTTGATGATGAGAAAATCCAGCCGGTCATGCGTCCGAAGATTACTGTTGTTTCCTTTGAAGACGGAAAAGATTTGGAATATTCCGTTGAAGTGGAAGTCTTTCCGGACATCAAGATTGTTGACTTTAACGATTTGGAACTGGAAAAACTGGTCGCCGAGGTAACGGATGAAGAAGTGCAGAAGGCTTTGGATCGTTTGGCCGCTTCCAGAAGGGAAACGCAGGAACTGAAAGAAGCGCGTCCTTCCAAGCTGACGGACACGGTTGTTATTGATTTCAAGGGCAGTGTTGACGGCGTTGAATTCCAAGGCGGCGAAGGAAAGGATTATTCCCTGGAGTTGGGGTCCCATACCTTTATTGAGGGATTTGAAGACCAGTTGGTCGGCAAAAACAAAGGAGATAAAGTAAAGGTCAATGTTACTTTCCCGGAAAATTACCATGTGAAGGATTTGGCAGGAAAGCCGGCGGTTTTTGATGTTGAAATTAAAGACATCCGCGAACCAAAGCCCGTTGAAGTGAACGACGAGTTTGCCAAATTGTTTGGCAAGAGCACTCTGGCAGATTTGAAGGAAATGATTAAAGACGAGCTGACAAAGGAATATGAAAATGTTTCTAAGGGGCATCTGAAGAGGGCTCTTCTGGACTTGTTGTCGGCAACGCACCATTTTGAAGTGCCGAAAGGAATGTTAGATATGGAATTTGACACCATTTGGCACGGATATGAGGAGGCGAAGAAAAACGGTCGCCTGGATGATGAAGAAAAGAATAAGACGGAAGAGGAAATGAAAGCGGAATATCAGGCTTTGGCCGATCGCCGCGTTCGTTTGGGCCTGCTCTTGGCGGATATCGCGCAAAAGAACAATATTACCGTGACTCAGGATGACCTGACAAAAGCGGTTATTGAAGAATCTCGCCGCTTCCCTGGCCAAGAAAAGATGGTGTACGAATATTACTTCAAAAATCCTCAGGTTTTGGAAAATATGAAGGCGCCGATTTTTGAGGCGAAGGTTGTGGACTTTATCTTAAGCAAGATTTCTTTGAAAGATAAAAAAGTCTCTGTACAGGAACTGTACGCTTGGGAGCCGGAAGTGCCGGAGTTGGAGGAAAAAGCCCCCAAAAAAGCTAAAAAAGAGAAAAAATAAACCCTTCTAAATCCTTTTTCCTCCGGCGAGGCTTGAATGTTTTTGTTTTTTCAAGTCTTCAAAGGAGGAAGAAGGGTTTAAAGTATTCATTTTCCGGCGCGGCGTTTTATCTTTGTCCCCCGGTTGTTTTTATTTTGTTGTATGCGGGGAACCGGCAGATGGGAGTAGACTGGCAGTTCTTTTGCGTAGGAGTTAATTTTTTTGAGACTTATCTCTTTCAGGCAGCAGTCTGTTAAAAAAAAGCCTTTCTCTGTTTTTGCAAGCGGTACGGAGGTAAGTTTCTAAAGGCGGATTTGATATAAATAAGCCGAAGATGAAGCGGACGGTTAAGAATAGAGTGAAAAAACGGGTAAATAAAAAAGGTTGGGCTTTTTAAGCAAAAGGTATATGATAACAACCTTAGAATACGGATGTTGGAAGTAATGCCTTGAAGGGTAAGAAACGAAAAGAGTAAGCGAGGAAGGGGAAAAATGACTTTTGAAATGATGCAGCCTTGGGCGGATACTCTGGTGCCGACGGTGATTGAACAGACCGGAAGAGGGGAAAGGGCTTTTGATATTTATTCCCGCCTTTTAAAGGAAAGGATTATCTTTTTAACCGGACAGGTAGAGGATAATATCGCCAGCCTGATTTGCGCGCAACTTTTGTTCTTGGAATCGGAAAATCCCAAAAAGGAGATTTTCTTTTATATCAATTCTCCGGGCGGGGTGGTTTCCTCCGGTTTGGCGATTTTGGACACGATGAATTATATTAAATGTCCGGTCCATACGGTTTGCATGGGGCAGGCGGCGTCCATGGGGTCTTTGCTGCTGTGCTGCGGCGAAAAAGGGCATCGGATGGCTTTGCCCAATGCGCGCGTTATGATACACCAGCCGTCGGGCGGTTTTCAGGGGCAGGCCGCAGATATCGCCATTCATGCCAAGGAAATTCTTGACTTGCGCGCTCGCTTGAATAAAATATATGCGGATAGGACGGGGAAGTCATTAGAGGAAATAGAGGCGGCGATGGATCGGGATAATTTTATGACTGCAGAAGAAGCAAAAACCTTCGGTTTGATTGATGAAGTGATTGAAAAGAGGGCATAACGGCGGGATTGCTTTTATCGGAGAGGTTATCCGTCTGTCGGCAGCCGAAGTTCCGGGGATGGTTGAAATAAAGAAATAAAAAATTGTTCGGAAAGGGACAAAGAAGCCGGAAAACATAGGCAGCTGGCCGGCAGTTTTAAAAGTGGAGAATTCTTCTCGGTGTTTTTCAATCCGGGGACGGGACTATAAGACGAAGGCAGGGGCTGGGCTGTTTTAAAAAGGCGGTTTCTCTGAAATCAGCAGGTTGCAGGGCGGTTGCGGGCGTAAGGGAGTCTTAACGGTAAAAGAAATCAAACCGGTGTCTGAACTGAGGAATTGCAAAGAACGGCCGGAGGGTATGAAAAAATAAAGCCTTGCTCTGCAGGCAAAATGAGTGGGAAGTCTGTAATAGCAGGAGGATGACGGCGGTCGGCCATATAGATAGACGGGAGAGAAAAATGGCGCAGGATGGTACGAATATTCATGATGAAACGCTTCTTTGTTCATTTTGCGGCAAAACGCAGAATGAAGTGCGCAAGCTGGTTGCGGGAAAAGCCTATCAAAATGAAAAAGGCGAAGAGAAACGTGTTTTCATCTGTGACGAATGCATCGCTCTGTGTTCGGAGATTTTAAAGGAAAGTCCGGAGCTGGCGCCTTTGGAAGGTGTGGAGGGGGCTTTGTCTTCCCCGCAGGAAATCAAAAAAGTGTTGGATGAATATATTATCGGACAGGAAAGGGCGAAGAAGGTTCTTTCCGTCGCGGTGTATAACCACTATAAGCGTTTAAATGCCTGCGTAAATGAAAAAGAGGTGGAAATCAATAAATCCAACATTCTCCTTATCGGTCCGACGGGAACGGGAAAAACTTTGTTGGCCAGGACTTTGGCCAAAATTCTGGATGTGCCATTCGCTATGGCGGACGCGACGACTTTGACGGAGGCCGGTTATGTCGGCGAAGATGTGGAAAACATTATCGTCAAACTGCTTCAGGCGGCGGATTACCAGGTGGACAAAGCGCAGCGCGGCATTATTTACATTGACGAAATAGATAAGATTTCCAGAAAATCGGACAGCGCCTCCATTACGCGCGATGTGTCGGGCGAGGGGGTGCAACAGGCTCTCTTAAAAATCATTGAAGGGACGGTTGCTTCCGTGCCGCCGCAGGGTGGGCGCAAGCATCCTCAACAGGAATTTATCCAGGTGGACACTTCCAATATCCTGTTCATTTGCGGCGGAGCGTTCGCCGGGTTGGACAAGCTGATTGCCCAGAGGACGGACAAGTCTTCCATCGGCTTCGGCGCTTCCGTTGAAAAAAGTGAGGAGAAAAAAACAGGCGAACTTTTGGCGAAGTTGGAGCCGGACGATTTGTTAAAGTTCGGTTTGATTCCGGAATTTGTCGGCCGTTTGCCGGTGATTGCGACTTTGAACGATTTGGATGAAAAAGCATTGATTGATATTTTGACGAAGCCGAAAAACGCTTTAGTCAAGCAGTACCAGTATCTGTTTGAAATGGAGGATGTCAAGCTGTCGTTTACGCCCGACGCTTATGAGGCGATTGCAAAAAAAGCGATAGAACGGCACACGGGCGCGCGCGGGCTGCGTTCCATTTTGGAAAACATGCTACTGGATATAATGTACGATCTGCCTTCTTTGGAGGGAGTGAAAGAGGTGGTCGTTAACGAAAAAGTGGTAGAGGGCAAAGTTCCTCCGGTCTTGATTTATTCAAAATCAAAAAAGAAAAACGAAGCTGTTTAAATTTTCTTTTCTTCTCTCTTGAAATATCGTGCCTGACTTCCTATCTGTGAATAAAAAGCACTTATTTTAAGGAGATAAAAAAGTGGATGAAAAAAATCAGGTGAGAATTCCGCTTCTGCCTTTAAGGGATATTGTGGTTTATCCGTCTACTATCCTGCCTTTGTTCGTCGGACGGGAAAAGTCCGTGCAGGCGTTGGACGCGGTGATGTCGGAAAATAAGCAGGTTCTTCTTGTCGCGCAGAAGGATGCCGGGGTGGACGACCCTAAGGCGGAGGATTTATATACCGTCGGGACTTTGGCAAATGTCTTGCAACTGTTGAAATTGCCGGACGGAACGGTGAAAGTTCTGGTGGAGGGGATTTCCCGCGTTAAAATCAAGGAGATTTTTGACGACGCCGGTTTTTTTGAGGCGGATGTGTCCGTCCTTTCGGATATTGAAAACCAGGCGGACAAAGTAACGCCTTTGTTCCGTTCCGTGATGTCTCAGTTTGAATTGTATGTCAAGTTGAACCGCCGTATTCCGGCGGAGGTGCTGGCAACAGTGACGCAGATGCAGGATCCGGTGAAAGCTTTGGATATCATGGTGGCGCAACTGCCATTGAAGGTGGAACAAAAACAGCAGCTTTTGGAAACGCGCTCTTTGACCGCTCGGCTGGAACTGATGTTCTCTTTTATGGAATCTGAGATTGACATTCTGCAAGTGGAAAAGAAAATCCGCCGCCGCGTGAAGCGTCAGATGGAAAAAAGCCAGCGCGACTATTATCTGAACGAGCAGATGAAAGCCATTCAAAAAGAGTTGGGCGAAGGTGAAGAAGGCGGCGACTTGGCCGATTTGGAAAAGAGAATCAAAAAAGCCGGCATGAGCAAGGAAGCTTATGAAAAGGCAATGTCCGAGTTCAAAAAGCTGTCCATGATGGGAATGATGTCGGCGGAGGCAACGGTCGTTCGCAATTACCTGGATTGGCTGATTTCCATTCCTTGGAAGCAAAAGTCAAAGTTGGAACAAGATTTGGCAAAGGCGCAGAAGATTCTGGATGATGACCATTACGGTTTAGAAAAAGTAAAGGAAAGAATTATAGAGTATT
>CASFRQ010000130.1 GCA_949296785.1 uncultured Alphaproteobacteria bacterium | reverse complement strand
CGCGCTTTCTTTTGCCCCTCGGTTCCCGTCTGTTTCATTATTTTTTCCGGATTTGGCGCTCCCGGGACGGCTTTCCTCTTTTCCCGGCGCCGTCTCTCCTTTTTTTTCTGTCTCTCCCTTTTTTTCTAAAGAAGATTCTTGACCTTTACCTTTCTTATCCGAACCTGAAGAGGTTTGTTTTTCCTCTTCCGACAACCTGGCCGACTTCTCTTTTTTTTCAGAAGAGGCACCGTTTTCTTTTGCCCGCACAGAAGAAGGATTCTTTTTTTCGTCCTTCTGTCCGCCGCCGGAAGAAGCGCCAGATAAAGACTGAGCCTGATTTTTCAGCTTTTTCTCCAAATACTCTTTATTAAAAGCAGCGTCCTCATGGGACGGATTTTGCTTCAAAACCTCTTCGTAAAGAAAAAGCGCTTTCTGATAATTTCCGGAAAAAGCCTCGGCATTGCCCCTGTTATACAAATCCTCCGCCGAATTAAAACGACCAAAAAAATCCGCCGCTTTTTGAAAATCTCCTTCCCGATAAGCTTGAACGGCCTGCATTTTAGAACGGTACTCTGCCTGATCAGGACGAAGGAAAGGATCTGCCTCGGCCGGCAAAGCGCCCCATGCAAACGCGCCAAAGATAAAAACCGCCAAAGCCCCCTTTCGGCACAGCAGCAAAACAAACGGTGCCAACAGCAGGACAATATAAACGCCGGCATCCTGATGTCTCTTTAATTCCGCCTCCTCATCTTTTTCAAATTGAAGGGAAGAATTTTCCCGTGCCAAAACCTCCTTTAAATCGGCGTCATCCAAAGACGCCCGGCGGTACCGTCCGGCCGCAGACAAGATTTCCTCATTCAGTCCGGCAATGGCGGGACGCCCGTCCGTTCCGGTTACAAAACCGCCTGAAGGCAAACGCAAAGGTTCCTTCTCCCCGGAACCGAAACCAATGATTTTTAAAGGGTAAGGCAACGCTTTGGCTTCCTTTAAAAAATCCCCTTCCCATAAAACACCTCCCGTCAGCAGAAGTATCTGCCCGTCCTCGGAAGCAGTATCCGCCCGTTCAAGAAGTTCTCTTGCGGCTTTCAATCCTTCCTGCGCCCGGCTTTGTGACGAATCCGGCATAATGTCCTTTGACAAAAGAGGAACCAAATTCTCAACTACGGCGACATCCTCTGTTAAAGGAACAGCCGTATACGCCTGCCCGTCATATAAAACCAGCCCGACATTTTTTCCTTTCAAAAGCTTTAAAGCATCATACAATTTAAATTGAAGCCTTTGAACCCATCCGTCGGGCATCGTGGGGGACAAATCCACTGTTAAAACGATACTTTCCTTCACTTTTGCCCCCGGTACCGTCTCTGTTTTAAAAGACGGGCCGCTTAAAGCCAAAATTCCCGCCGTCCACAAAAGGCTTAAGGACAAGCCGAAACCCGGCCTTTTTCCCTCTCCGGTCCGCTCGCCCGCAAAAACCAAAAGAAAGGGAAGAAACTTCTCTTCACACAAGCCGGAAAAAGTGCGAGTCGCTTTCGCTCTCCTTTTTTGCAAGAAAAAAGCCAACGGTATCATTAAAAACCCGAGAAGAAAATAAGGACGCAGAAAAATCATCGTCTTTTCCCCCTTGTTAAAAAGGCAAGCCAGAACAAACCCATGCTGACACAAAGCGGTAAATAAAACAACTCCGTCACAGGACGAAAATACCTGTCCTTTGTTTCAATAGGTTCCAGCTTATCTATCATTTCATAAATTTCCTTCAGCTGACCGGAAGCCGAGGCTTTGAAATACTTTCCGCCCGTTTCTTCGGCTAAGAGGCGAAGCGTTTGTTCGTCCAAATCCGTTCCCGGAACGGCAAAATCACCGAAAAAAGTAGAAAAAATCCTATTTTCCGCCGCCAATCCTATCGTATAAATCCGCACGCCGTGTTCTTTTGCCAGCTTTGCCGCCCTTTCCGGCCGCAACGCGCCGGCATTTGCCACACCGTCCGATAATAAAACCAAAACTTTGGATTCTTCCGGCAATCCTTCCATTTTCTTCAAAGCAAGCCCTACCGCGTCCCCCAAAGCCGTCTGTTGGCCGGCCATGCCGACCTCCGCCTCGCGCAGCATTTCCTGAACAGAAGAATGGTCCAATGTCAAAGGAACCGCCAAAAAAGCCTGGTCGGCAAAAAGAATCAGCCCGATTTTATCTCCTTTTCTTTTTTCCAAAAAATCAAAAGCTTGCTTTTTCACGACCTCCAGCCTTGACGCCGACCGGCCGTTCAAAGAAAAATCCGTCTCTTCCATGGAACCGGACAAATCTACCGCCATCATCAGGTTTCTGGATTTCGCGGATAAAGGAATCGGCTTTTCCGCCTGTTGCGGACGCATCAGCGCCAATGTGAAAAAAACAAGCGCCGAAAAGAAAAACAATCTGTTCCAAAAAGAAGAAGCGGAAACCGCCCGGCCTTCTGAAGACAACTTTTTAAAAACATTAAAAAAAGGGACATATAAAGCTTCTTCCCGCCCTTTTGAAACGGCGGGGACCAGCATATAAACCAAAATTCCGAGGGGAAGCATCCAAAAAAGCCAAGGCCAGGCAAATGAAATCATTTTTCATCCTTTCTTTTTCAGGGGCTACGCCTCCTCGTGAAACTTATCATCCACCAGGGCGCAAAGGGCTTCCAAAGCCTCTTTTTCATCATCCCCCTCCGCCTGCAAATGCAAGACGGTTCCCTTCCCGGCACCCAACATCATCAATCCCATGATGGAGCTGCCGCAAACAGTTGTTTTCCCTTTACAAACCGTCACTTTTGCATGAAAAGAATCATTTGTTTTAACAAAAAGGGACGCCGCCCTGGCATGCACTCCCTTCGCATTTTGTAGTACAACCTCTTTTTCCACCATTTTAAACAGAGTTCCCCTCTTATCTTCTTTATTACCTTAAACAGGTATTTTTCCTCCCCAGAGATACCGCCAACCATGTTATGGCTTGTTACTGGTTTTTCTCCACTCTTACCTTCCGATATCCGGCCGTTTTTAGTTTAATCTTCCTTATCAAATATTAAAAAAAGGTTTTTCGGCAAAAGCGGCCTCTATTTCAATTTTTTCCGAACTTTCCGGAATGCCGATTCATCAGCCCTTTTCGGGTTCCAGTAATTCAGAAGCGATATTAATATACTTCTGTCCCGCTTCTTTTGCCGAAAGAACCGCCTCACCCAAAGGCGCTCGTTCCCTTTCGCGAACCAACTTAATCAGCATCGGCAAATTCAAACCGGCCAACACTTCCACCTTTCCTCTTTCCATTAAAGAAATCGCCAAATTAGAGGGCGTACCGCCGAACATATCCGTCAAAAGAGCGACTCCGTCGCCTGCATCAACAGATTTAACCTTCGCCGTCAGTTCTTCCAGTTTTTTTGACATATCGTCTTCAGGGAAAAAACAAACGGAAGAAATATTTTTTTGCGGCCCGACGATATATTCCGCCGTCGCCACCATTTCCAGCGCCAAATTCCCGTGCGTGACAAGGACAATCCCTATCATATGTTTCTCCTTTGCTTTTTTATTATTTAGGCATATCATAAAAGCCTATCAAGGGGAAGAAAGTTTTGCGTTAAAACAGCTTTAATTTTGCAAACGGCCGAAACTTCAAACGGATGCAGATCAAAAAAAAGGACGGGCGGAGAAAACACAAGAATATCTTCCTCCTGAGAATCCTTTTTACGGGCACACCCTTCTTCTGGCGTCCGAATTTCATCCTCCGCGGCAGTTTTATCCGCCGTCCGCGGCGGAGGTGGAACTCTTTGATTATTTTTTTCATAAAAGAAACCGTCAACGCATGCGCCTAATTCTTCCTTTACAAAATTCGGAGAAACAGGAAGCTCTTTTTCTTTCCGTTCCGTAATCTTCCCCTTCGGCAAAGGAAAAGAATAATTCCCGTTTTCTTTTTCGGATTCGGTTTCTCCGATTTTTTCGGGAAAGCTTTCCGATTCGGCCTTACCCAATTCTTCCGGCCGTTCCGTACTTGTTTCCCTCAAAAAACAATCGGTTCTTTCAGTCCTTTTTTGTTTTGCGAATAAAGCCTCCTCTAAAAAAAACGGTAATTCCCCGTTTTTTTCCCCCTCTGCCGTCGCAGAAAGCCCCTCCCCGATATCCGTCTTTTTGTTTTGCGTCACCGTTTCACTTACAGAAGCCTCTTTTTGCATCAGAGCGATATGGAAATTCCGATTGTCTTCTTTCTCTTCCGAAACCGTTTGTTCGGGACACGAAGTCCCTTCTTCCTCATTTTCCTTTTGAAAATAGGAAATCCGACGTATTTCCGGCAGGCGCGATATTTCTTCCCCATCGGGCAAAAGCCGAAAGATGGCGGAAACCTCCGCCTCCTCTTCAAAAGGGAAACGGCAAATGCCGACATGCCTTATTTCCAAAAGGCCGCGCAGTTTTTCAGGCGCAGACGCCCGCAAACACCCGTTTTCGCCGCAAAAAACTTCCGTCCAATCATCAGAAACAAGCTTGCCGCCTGCTTCTATCAGGCGCAATGCCAAATCCGACTTTCCGGCACCGCTTTCGCCCGTCAGAAGAACACCTTTGCCGCAGAATAAAACACAAGACGCGTGAATCAGCATAGTCTTCTCCTTTTTTTATTATCCCGATATCGTCGTTTTCGTTCTCTTATTTTTCTTCGGAAGATACTTTTTGAAAACCGCCGAGCGGAAACAAAAGAACAAAACGAGCTCCCTTTAAGGGAAGTTCTCTGTTTTCGGCGTAAACCGCTCCGCCGAAAGACTCCATAATTTGCCGACTGACAGACAACCCTATCCCTGAGTGAAACAGAGAATTTACAGCTATTTTCGCCGGGTTTAAACACCTTTTCCGGTTTTCGTTATGTTCCTGTCCCGCCCCAATGCCTTCAGCCCATTTCTTTTCAAACCCGGAATAAGGCTCCTTTCCATTTAAATCCAAACCGTTTATCCCGGCGGAGGAAACAGACAAAACTGGGCTTTCAGACATATCTTCCTTTTTATCAGACGCTTCCAAAGAGCGGCGGTCTGAATAAAACCTTTGAAAAATCTTTTCCTCGTCTCCGGGAGGCAAGCCAGGGCCTTCATCCTCTATTTCAACTTTTAAAATACCTTTTTCCATCCCCCTCGTCGTTACAGGCATTTCAGAAACAGCCGACCGGGAAGATTTTCCATCAGAAAACAAAGGTATTTCAGCCGCTTTTTTCGTAAAAGCGCGGCCCTTCTTTTTTTCTCCGTCGCAGTCATCTTCTTCGTCGGAAGAAAATTCAGCCAAAGGAGTATCAAGAACCGGTAAACGCGAAAAAGACGATGACAAACTTCCCTTTATCCATATTTTTCCGTGTTCCGGACTGAAAGATACGGCATTTTCCACAATATTGGAAAAGACCTGCGCCAAACGCGACTCATCGGCTAAAACAGAAACCTCCTTCGCTTTTTTCTCAAATCGTACCTCCAAAGAAACGGAGTCGGGAACAATTAAAATCCCCTTTTCCCTCATCCGTCCGATTAAAGAAAAAACATTCACATTCCGCAGAGTATCCCTTGCAATCTCCGCATCCAGCCGTGACATGTTGGACACATCGGTTATCAGGCGTTCCATACGAAAGATATCTTCTTGGACGATTTTAAATAAAGTGGCGCGCTTTTCTTCTTTTTTTATCAGAGGTAACATTTCCACAGCGTTTTTTAAAGAAGTCAGAGGATTTTTCAACTCATGCGCTACATCGCCGGCGAAGGCCTCTATGGCCTTTAACCGCCGCTGCAAGGCATCCGTCATTTGAATTAAGGAGCCGGACAGGCGCCCGATATCGTCCTTTCTATCCGTCAAATCCGGAATCTTCCGGTCAAACGGCGATGTTTTCAAAGCACCGTCGGCCAGTTCCCGTAAAGGCGCTACAATTGTCAAAGTCAGATAAAACGCCAAAGTTCCCGTTACAAGCAAGGTAACAAGAAACAACCCTAAAATCATCCGCCATACCTGAGCTGTTTTTTGGGCGGCGTCCGCGTCCGTCCCTTCTATCACCAAAACACCCGTTCCTTTTTCGCCGCGTCGGACGGGAACAAAAACCCGTAGCCGCCCGCCGGCTGAGACCTCCCGAACAGGAACGCCTGCCGAAAGCACATGGCCTATCCCATTTAAAAAAGTACCTTCCCGCGCAAAAGAGTTCTCCTCCTCTTTTGTAGAAGAAAGCAGAAAAGCATTCTGGTCAAACAAACTGATTCCCACCTCATGAAAACCGCTCAAGCTTTCAATAATCTTTTGAGAAACTGAAGCGGACAAAACCGCCGCTTCTTTTGAAGGGATACGCATCTGAAACGCCGGCGCGTTCAACCCGTCTTTCCAGGAAGGACGCCGCAAAAAATATCCGGCCTCCGCCTGCCTCTGACTTTGAAGAACGAAAGAAGGAGTTTGAACAAAAACAACCGCTTGTTCGGACAAGACTTTAGCCAACATCTCCGCCTGCAGCTGCAAGGTATCCAGAGAGCTTTCCTGCAAAGTCTTTTCAATCGTACGCAAGGAAAAAAGCCCCAAAAGCAAAACCATCGGCGCCGTTAAAAGGAGAAGAAAAACTTTTACAAATAACTTATTCACTTCAGACGCAGTCCTTCTTTTATTTTATCCTCTAAAGCTCTTTTCTTTCAAAATCAGTTTTTAGTCATCAAGAGACTCAAAACTTTTTCCTTCTTTGTATCATTTCATCCGTTTTCCGGATTTATCCCTTTTTCTGCCTTGACCCGGCGCTAAAACCTCCACGTTTTTCCGGCTGTCCCTCATAATCTCCTAAACCGGCGATTCACAAAAGATAAGGGCTCTCTTATTCCCCTCTGATAAAGGCGGACTGCTTTTGAAAATATTTCAAAGCTCCTCCCCTCACAAAGCCTCTTTTTCAAAAAATCCTTTCACCCTTTTACAAAATATCGCGCCAACGCCCCCGTTTTTTTCCGAAAGAAAAGGGATAGACTCTTTCGGCTTTACTTCAACCGATACCCCATGCCATATAAACTTTCAATCTGGTTAAAAGCCGGGTCCCTCTGTCTAAATTTATGCCGGATTCTTTTCATATGGCTGTCAATCGTCCTGTCATCAACATACCCGTTTCCGCCATAAGCCGCTTGGATGAGATTCTCACGCGTTTTAATAACACCGGGCCTTTGCGCTAAACTTTCAACAATCAGAAACTCCGTCACTGTTAAAGGAACAGGCTGGCCTTTCCAGAAACAAAGTTGATTTTCTTTTTCCAACTTCAAATCCCCCCGCACGAGAGCCGTTTGAGAAGCCACATTCTCAAAACGGCGAAAAACCGCTTGGATTCTCGCCAAAAGCAAAGAGGGGGAAAAAGGTTTTTTCACATAATCGTCCGCGCCCAGAAAAAGGCCGTTCAATTCATCCGCCTCCTCATCTTTACTGGTAACAAAAATTACCGGCACTTGAGAAAGGTGTCTGATTTTTTTCAAAACCTCAATCCCCGTCATTCCGGGCATTTTAATATCTAAAAGGACAAGATCCGGCTGTTTTTCCTCAAAAGCCTTCAAAAAAGAAAAACCATCCGTAAACTGCCGGGATAAGTAGCCGTTTTCCTCCAACAGCATATTGAGAGTCGTTAAAATCGCCCTGTCATCATCCACCAAATAAATCGTTTTCGGCATTTTTTTTCCTTTTTTTCTTTCAGATATAAAGGATTTTCCTTAAAAAAACAATTTCTTTCAACAAAAGCCGAATATATTTGCTTGCCAAAAAAGAAAAAATGAGTATTTTAAGAAATGTGTTCTCGTAGCTCAGCTGGATAGAGCGCAGGATTCCTAATCCTGAGGCCGTGGGTTCGACTCCCGCCGGGAACACCACCCCAAGGGTTCAAGACTGCTTTTCCAAAAAGGCCGAACGGTTTTAAGGAAAAGCTTTTTTAGTTCCGAAATATTCCTTTCGCCGAAAAAGCCGCCCTGGTACCCTAACACCATTTTATAACGAGCGGCCAAAGGCAGGCGAAAAGCTCCTCAGCAAATTATATTCCCGAATCGGAATAAAGCTTGTGTTTTTTTCAAAATATTTTCAAATTAAAAACATAAACAAAAAAGGAAACGCTTCTTCAAAATCGCCTCCTTTCTTCAGAATTAACCCGCCCGACATTTTTAAAACCCTGAGATAAACCTCACAACTTCCCTCGTTTAGAAGTCTCCTTTATCCTTCAAAGAATTATAGCGTTTATGAATACATTCCAAACAGGTTTTATGAACCCCCTTGGTGATTTCATAGACAACATAGCGGCCGCAACGGCAACTGGAAACAAACCCGTCGTCCCTCAGCCGTTTGAGATATTGAGACACTTTCGCCTGCTCACAGCCGACGCCTTTCATAATCTGTGTTACATTTTGAGGTCCTTTTAAAATCAGATATTCCAAAATACGCATTTTGTCAAAGTTGGCAAAAAGCTTTACTCTGTTTGCCGACATCAATGTATAATCACGAGGTAAAACCGCTTTAAATCCTTCCTGTAAAAAGACAAAATTATCAGTCATGGCACCGTACAGTTTGCGCAGACAAACAAACACACTCGCCGGATACTCTTCACAAATATTATAATAAATAAACAGGCCGTGTCTTTTCGCCTTAACCAAACCGGCATCTTTCATTTTGCGCAGGCTTTGAGAAACAACGGCCTGTTCCTCTCCCATTTCACGGGTCAAGCGTCCGACACAGGAAGGGCCGTAAACATCCAAGTATTCCAAAATCCTCAAACGCAGCGGGTGCGCGATATGCATCATACCGCGTACGGCCTTTTTCATCGTTTCAACAGGCAATTGTTGTCTGACGGTTGTTTCAAACTGTTCCATGGATAGATACCCGCTGCTTTTTATTTTCCTTTCGTCCGCCTCTGAACTAAAAAGCGCTATATTTCAAAAACGGTTCTATAGCTTCCTCAAACAAGACGGCGTTTTGTTCGGACCATCCCATAATATATGTACCTCCGATACAGAATAAAGGAGTCCCGACATTATCTCCCAAACCAAACTTTTCCGCACATTTTTCAAAAAGAGCCATACCTTCCTTTGTCTTCACATCCTGCATGGACATTTTCAAATTCGGATGCTTTTCCTTGATGTACCCCATCGCATCATGGCAATAGGGACATTCGTCATAATAAAAGAAATAAATCTCGTTATCCTGAAGCGCAACCATTTGAGACGCCGACGCTCCTTCCTTTTTATTTCCGTCACATCCCGATACCCCTATCAGAGCGCACAAAACCGTTAAACAGTAAAAAATTTTCAATCCTTTTTTCATTTTATTCCCTTACTTTCTTTATTTTATTTCCCATATTTTCCCGAACATTATCATCCGTATATTGCTTTCATGTTTTTCAACTGTTCCGAAGTCCACAGAAAACTGTACACCGTTCTCATGTTTTTACTCAATACAGCAATCAACCGCCTTACGGACAAAACTTTTCATTTTTGACAAGACACCAGCTGTTTTTTCCTGCGGAACAGAAGAAGCTTTTGCCTCCGCCCCCTCGCCGGCATCGGTGGACACCATTTTGCTGACCTTATCGGAAAGTTTTTTTATGTCCTCCCGGTTATCCTCAATCCATTTGACATCATCCACATTCAGCATATTCATATTCAGCCCCCAAAACAGGCAATACAATTCATAAGCCTGATTGAAAAGCTTGTAAGCCTCCTGTTTATGATTTAAGCTCTGCTGTTTTGTACCGACTTCCATCAACCGCATGGAAGAAGCCAGCAGATGTTTGGAAATGCACCATACCTCTCCTTCATAAGACGGAATGATTTTCTGCATTAAAGTCTTGCGCATTTCCCGGACATCTTCAATCAAGTCATAAAAAGATGTTTTTCCCGTTTTCGCACCGGAAAAAACAAGGTGTTCCTCTATGGAAATCAGATTCATAATTGCGATACTGAGATCCTGATCCGACGACAAATCTTTCGGATTGACTTTCTTTGCCGCATCCGCTTTTTCCACAAACTCTTTCATGTTTTCAATTTTTTTCATAAACTATTCTCCTTCCCTTTTTTTAAGCATAATATTCCAAAACAACACTGAACAAGAAAAGCAACGCGACCGGCAAAACAACCTTTTCAAAAGGAAAATGCGCATGCCCGTTATTTTTCATCTTTAAATAAGCGTACCCTTTTTGAGACAGGATAAACACCATCGCCCCGCCCAAGCAGGAAACAAAAAACGGGTCCAACACCCCGAACACGACAGGCCGCCATATCATATTTTTCCAATAAACAAATCCGGCCATAGAAAGGGACAATATCATTAAAAGGACATCTCTTCCTTTAAAAAACCATTTTTTCTTATCAAACCAAAAGATGGCCCAATATCCCAAAAGAGCTAAAAAAGCCCCCATCCAAAGGCCAACAACCTCATCGCTGATTCCCATTTTTCTGGCAATTTCAAGCGACGCGCCGATAGCCACCGTGCACACAATGCAGGCCGGATTGGCGAACGCCTTACTCATTGTCAGAAAAAAAGCAGCCGCAAACATCCACAAACCGTTCATTCCAATCTCCATATATTACAAACAATATATATTGAATATACTATATATTAAAATTGTCAATAATAATTTTTAATTTTTTTCATTTCTCTTTGGACAAGATGGTTTAGTCCGTAAAAAACAAAACAAAGTATGTATTGACTTTTTGTTTTCTTATTGGAAAATAAAAGACGCAATCCGCTCATTTTTCATCCAGAAAAATCCAAAAGAAAGGAAATTTAGATGCTTCATATTTTCAAATATATTTCAGTTGTTCTTTTAATCGCGATTTTAGCCGGCGCCGCCATCGGCGGTTTCCATCTGTATCGGGTGGCTCGGTTTAATAAAAAGGAAATGGAGAAATTTTCCGGTTCTAGAATCGCTTATAAAAACAATCTTGGAAAAGTTTTAGTCATCTACTATTCCTTAAGCGGACACACGCAAGCCATTGCAAAACACATTCAACAATTGACCGACGCAGATATCTATGAAATTAAGACTCAGGAAAAAATCAACACGGTCCCCTGGTTTTACCTTACTCTCCGCCGCCAACTGAAAAATAAAGATTACCCGGAAATAAAAGGCCCTTTACCGGATTTAAAAAACTACGATACGGTTATTGTCGGTTCTCCCGTCTGGTGGTACACAGTCGCCACGCCGGTTTTAGCTTTTCTGGAACAAACGGATTTTCAAGGGAAAAGGACAGTTCCCTTCGCCACGCAGGGAAGCAATTCAGGAACTTTTTTTGAAGATTTCCAAGCAAACGCCAAAAACGCAACTCTTCTCAAGGGAATATCCTTCAACAACATTCCTATGGAAGAAAATTATCAAAAAGCGCAAGAAAATAAAATTGCCGACTGGTTAAACGGCCTTTGAGTTTTCTTTTTCAAAATTCATAAAGAGAAAGTCCTTCTCAAACACCGTTTACCGAGAATTAAAACGGTTGTTTTCAACGGGGAAAGAAAGAATTTTTGTCGCTGCCGTTTCGCCCAAAAAAACAAAAGATCTTCCTTCTTCCTCATATCTGTTCTTGCCGAAAGGACTTTCCTTGAAACGTAAGACTTTGAAAAGACCGCGTTTTCCCTCCACGGGGAAAAAAGAAGCAACGGTTCCGTCCGAAAACTGAAATTCCGTACAGTCAACACCTTGTTTCATATTTTCCATAATAATTTTTTGAAAAAAAGCCTTTTCTTCGTTTTTTGAAACCTTTTTAAAAACAGCGAAAAGTTTTTTACCCTGCGCTGTATCGTGGTAAAAATACTCTGCCATCGGCGTCAGTCCGGAAATAACGGAACGTGTCCCCTGCGCCAAATGGCATTTTGCCCGCGCCGTAACGCCACCCATAAGATCTTTGCCGGCAAAATCAAAAACCACCTCAACACCGTATGTTCCCCAAGGACACTTTTCTATTTCCGGCCGTGAAATCACTTCCGGTAAAAAGGGTAGACAAGCATACTTTTTAAAAGGAGAGTACAAGTTAGGATTCTTAAACGCCCCGCCTTTGACAATCTTTACGCCCGGCCAGGTTCTACCTAAGTCGTTCAAATAGGCGACATTTGTTTTTTGCCCGTAAGAATATAAACAGGATAAAAAAGAGAGGGCTTCCCCCTCCAATCCGTATAAAGCCGCCTTTATCATTTTTCCTCTCTTTTCATTTTACCCAGAAACCGTCAAATAACGCGAAAGACCGTCTTTTCTCTTTGCCTGAACCTCTTTGCATCCTTTTCCTTAATAGGATAGCTAATCCATAATTCATCAGATACCCTTAGATACATTCGGACATCCCGAGTATCATGCGATATCTCTTACCGGCTGCCGTCTCGTCCTTTAAAAAGAAAAGACGCTTTTGAAAACGGGATAATCTTTTTATCGTTTTCCGTTCCGGATTGCAACTCTTCTTCAAAACGAGAAGATAAAGAAGAAACCAAGTAACCTTCTGTCTTTGGATTCTTTTTATATTTCAAAGCCGTTTGTCCGGGCAGATAAATATTAAACTCATCCTCGTTTAAAATCAAACGCACCTGTCCCGCGCCGTTATGAAGACACTCATAAATACAGGACCTGATTTCATAATCGTTCTCATCACGACCGGCAGCATCAATATCCGCCTGGACAATTTCCTTCAATTGAGAATTAACGGTTTTGGAATAACAAACACCCGTCTCATCAATCACGGCGCAAACAGCTCCGGCTTTTAAATGTTGAACAGCCCTTTGCGTCGGATT
>CASFRQ010000129.1 GCA_949296785.1 uncultured Alphaproteobacteria bacterium | reverse complement strand
TCGGCGTTCCTTTTCCGCCAAAGACAATTGGGACCGGTTCGGTTCCATATCATAGGTCGCGTCCAAATCAATGATGTCGCGCAACAGCATTTTTCCCGCCAACAGATCGGCGTGCCAGGAAGAAAGAGCCTTAAAGGTCAAAGCGCTTTGACACAATCCCTCAATCATTAAATCGGAACCCGCTTCAATCCTTTTGGCAATGGCGATTTCCCCCTCGCGGGACAAAAGCTCCACCGCCCCCATTTCCTTCAGGTACATGCGTACCGGGTCGGATGCTTTTCCCCCTTCCGGCAAAACGCCGTCAACATCCTCCGCATCAAACTCATCTTCCTCATCGACGGGGGGGAAGTCATCGTCTTCCTCACTTTCATCTTCGGAAGCCATTTCGTCCTCCGAATCTATGAAGTTAATGTCCAGACCGGAAATAACGCTCATAACATCTTCAATAATTTCGGAGGCTTCTTTTGCCGGAGGCAAAACGGCATTCAACTCGTCCACCGTGATAAAGCCTTTTTCCTGCCCCCGCTCAATCAGCTTTTTTACAGCCACGGGCAAAGAGCCGAATAAAGCGCTGTCCGCTGCAACATTCATCTGTCGGTCGTCATTTCGTGAAGATATCATCGCTAAGGCACTCTAAACTCAAACAAAAAAAGCGTTTTAAAATCTTTAACAAACCCTTGTACTTCTTTTTTCCAAGAATGTCAATTATTTCTTAAATTTTCCACCCGGAAAAATTAGGAAAAGGCGAAAATAAGAGAGTTTTTTCCTCTTTTCCGACTGCGTCCGAACACGGAACTCTCCCCTAACATGTATCAAGACATAAACAAATCGTTACAACCTTTTTTTATCCCGTAACCGTATCGTCGCAATCGTGCCATTATTCTGACAAAAACCACATTGCAAAAAAACAAGCAGTCAATTTCAAAGCGCCCCGGAAAAACTTAAGAAACAGAACTTTCCAAAAGTTCTTCTTTTTCCCGCTTTAAAGCCAGATATCGTTCCAAAAGCTCTTGAGAGGGTTCTTGAGCCAAACGGTCGGCTAACTCTTTCAATTCTTTTTCCAAAGACGAAATATGGATAAGACCGAACATTTTGTCAAGCTCCCCCTCCGCTTCCCATTCGTCGCGCGGCGTGCGGAACAACCGTTCTATCGGGGCGGACAAAGCACTTGCCTCCGGCCTCTGGCTTAAAAAAGAAAGCATTTCCTCCCTCTCCGGCTCTTCCGTTTCAACAACCTTTTGAACCAAAAACTGACGCAAGCCGTCTATCTTTTGGTCTGTCACAGAAAGGTTAAAAAAATCTTCCGCCCGTTTTTGAGCCACCTGCGGATAGCAAACCAAATATGCCAAAAGCGTCAGAATTTCCTCCCTTTCCGGAGACAAACGAGGAACTCTTTTCAAGGATATTTTATCGTCTTTCGGCAAAAAAACCGCCTTCCCGTTTCCTTTTTTTCTCTTTAATGGAAAACCTGCCTGCCCATAACCCGCCGTTCCGGAACCGACATCGGCGCGGGCAGAAAACATTTTCCAAAACTCCTCTTTCATCTGCCTGAAATAAAAACTGCGAACGGCCGGATCCTGTATCAACTCCGCCGTTTGCCGAATTTCCTTTTCAAGGCCGGCCTTGCGTTCCGGCGTGGAAAAATCCTTTCCGGAAGTTAAACGGCTCCACACCAAATCAAACAGGCTGACCGGTTTTTTCAAATACTCCCTGAAAGCTTCGGCCCCCCTTTGTTTAATAAAATCATCCGGGTCCAAATCATCCGGCAAAAAAACAAAGCGCAAAGACTTCCCGCCCGCCAGCATCGGCAACGCCCTGTCGCAGGCGCGGTAAGACGCCTTAATCCCCGCCTTATCCCCGTCAAAGCAGAGGAAAGGTTCGTCCGACAGGCTCCACAAAAGTTTCAAATGGTCTTCCGTCAAAGCGGTCCCCAAAGGCGCCACGGCGATTTCTATCCCGGCCCCGTGCAGAGAAATCACATCCACATACCCTTCGCAGACCAAAATTTCACCCGTTTTATGAACGGCGTCCAACGCCTGGTGCAGGCCGTATAACACATCGCTTTTGTGGAAAAGCTCCGTTTCCGGGGAGTTTAAATACTTTGGTTCCCCATCCGTCATGATACGCCCGCCGAAAGCAATCACCTTTCCCTGACGGTTTGTAATCGGAAACATCAGGCGATCGCGGAAATAATCCTTCTGTTTGCGGGAACCCGTCGGATCCGGTTTGGTTACCAGCCCGAGCGCTTCCAAATCCTTAATATCCGCCCCTTTTTCCAAAAGGTGTTTATGCATATCGCTGAAAACCGTCGCGTAGCCCAGACGAAAACGAGACGCCAAAGAGCGTGAAATCTCCCTCTTTTTCAAATACGCCACCGCTTTTTCACCGTCGTGCTCCAGCAACTTATGCTCATAAAAGCGGCAAGCTTCCTCCATGATTTCAAAAAGAGACTTTCTTTTCTTCACCTCTTTTTGTTGCTGTTCGCTCATCACCGGCATCGGCAGCCCCGCCTGACCCGCCAACTGCTCCACCGCCTCCGGGAAACTCATATGAAAAGCGTTGACCATAAAGTCAAAAATATTGCCATGCGCGCCGCAACCGAAACAATGGTAAAAGCCTTTGTTCTCATCCACGATGAAAGAAGGCGTCTTTTCGTTGTGAAACGGGCATAAACCGGCGTAGGAATGCCCCGTCTTTCGCCGCAGCTTCACCTTTCGGGAGATGACGGAATACAAGGAAATTCTTGATTTCAGCTCTTCCAAAAATCTTGGGTCAAACGCCATTTGCTTTTCCTTTTAAATTCTGCTTAAATTCTGCCTTTACTTTGCCGTACCGTATACTTTTTATTTTGTTTTCGTTTTTATTTTACTTTTTTTCCGCCAAGCTTTTCCTGCAGCCTTGCCCGACCGCTTGACCGGTCTTTGTCTTTTGCCGGGAATCCTTTTTGCCTTGCGTTTCTTATCTATGTTTTCCCTTGTTTTTTATTCCGCTTCCTCTTTGCGTTTTTTTTGATTTACTTCGCCGATTTTATCAGGCGCCGGGGTTGCTTGTTACTTGCTTTTCGTTCCGTATTTTCATTCGCCCCGGGGCATAAGCCCTTCCACAGAATCGCCCGCCCGTCACAACCCTCATTCCCGCGCTGCCTTTCAACCGTTTTGTCAAAACTATACCCTGCACGCAAAACAACCGGAAAGAAATAAACCCTCTTCCGATTATTTCGCTTTTCCGCGCGCGTCCGCACTCGCGCCTGTTTTATTTCCGCCTCGCACCCTTATAATCCGACCATAGCTCCTCCGGCTCGGCGCTCTGCGCTTTACGATAATTGTTCCTTAATCAAAGCGGAAGCTTTGGCAAAGTCCATCGTTCCGACATACTTGCCGCGCAAAGCCCCCATGACTTTTCCCATGTCTTTCATGGAAGAGGCGCCGACCGCCTGTATCGTTTCGGCCACGATGCGGGCAGTTTCCTCCTCGCTTAACTGTTGCGGCAGGAAGGATTTGATAACATCAACCTCCGCCTGTTCCTTGTCAACCAGATCCTGGCGGCCGCCTTTTTTATACATTTCAATGCTTTCGTTGCGCTGCTTAATCATGGATTGCAGCAGACTTAAAATTTCCTCATCGGAAATGCCGTCCGCCTTGCCGGCGGGACGCGCCGCGATGTCTTTATCTTTCAAAGCCGCGCTGATAAGCCTTAAGGCAGACAGCTTTTCCGCGTCATGCGCCAACATCGCCTGTTTTGTTTCTTCTTTGATTTTTTCTCTGAGCATTTTTATCACCTTGTTTTGTTAGAATACTTTTAACCGCTTTTCCGTCCGCCCGAAGACACGAAAGAAAAACCGGCGCTTTTTCTTTTTTACTCCCCGGAGGCGGGTTTTGTCAAATCGGATATTTCATCCACGGGCGGTTTATACTGTAAAGTGGAAACTTCCACATCTTTCAGCTTCCTCTCAATCGCGCGGGTACGGGTGCCGGCGTTGTCCAAAGTCTTGCTCGCCGCCTCCAGATACCCTTTCACTTTATCCACCCAGTCGCCGTATTTCATAAATTCCGTTTGCGCCTCGCCCAAAATTTTCCACACTTCCCCGGAACGTTTCTGAATGGCCAAGGTGCGGAATCCCATCTGCAAAGAACTTAAAAACGCCCCCAAAGTGCTGGGTCCGGTCAGGACAATCCGCTCTTTGTTCTGCATTTCCTGCGCCAAGCCGGGACGGCGCATCACTTCGGCGTACAACCCTTCCGTCGGCAGGAACATCAGGGCGAAATCCGTCGTTTTCGGCGGCAGGATATATTTTTCCCTAATCCGGCGCGCCTCCAGCTTTATTCTTCGCTCCAGCTCCACCCCCATCGCTTCCACGCCAGCGGCGTCCGCTTTTTCGGAGGCGGCCAACAACCGTTCGTAATCCTCCACCGGAAATTTGGAGTCTATGGGAATCCATACCTCTTCCCCCTCCTCGGCGCCGGGCAGACGGATGACATATTCCACAACCTCGCCGGAATTTTTCTTGATTTTGGCGTTTTTCAGATACTGGTCCGTCGTCAAAACCTGTTCCAACAAAGCGCCGAGCTGCACCTCACCCCATGTGCCGCGCGTTTTGACATTGGTCAGCACTTTTTTCAAATCGCCGACGCCCACCGCCAGATTCTGCATCTCGCCCAGACCTTGGTGCACCTTTTCCAACCGTTCGCTGACCAAAGAAAAAGATTCGCCCAGCCGTTTTTCCAAAGTCGTTTGCAGCTTTTCATCCACCGTCATGCGCATTTTTTCCAGCTTTTCGGCGTTTTCCTGCCGTTGTTTTTCCAGCTGCGTTTCCACCGTCCCCCTTAAAGAATCGCTGAAATGCAAAATGGTTTTCAAAAGCTCTTCTCTTAAAGCCTTTGAATCCTCCTTGCCCGTTCGTTCCAACCGGACAATATCCTGCTGGATAATTTTTTGCAGCTCCATCTGGGCTTCCTGCTGCGCCTCCTGTTGTCGGCCGGCACTCTGCCTTTTGAAAATCAAAACCAAAAGGCCGGCAAAAATAACCTGCAATACCAAAAGGACGCTTAAAAGAAGACCTGACGCGGGGAAAACCTGTTCCATTTTTCTGTTCTTTCTTTTTTAATTTTTTCTTTTTCAAAAAAGGAGTATATATAATTATCCGCTTAAATGAAAGGGTTTTAACGGCTGATGCATAAATTTTTACTCTTTGTCCTTTTAGGAGCGCTTTTACAGGCGCCGGGCTGCCAAGAGGCGCCTTCTTACAACGCTTCAACCGCCGTTCGGACGATAAGAACAACGGCGGAAGAACTGCCCGACAATCAAAGTCCCGGCAATGAAGACGGCCGGATAAAGGATAAAAGCGCTTTTTCGGCCGAACGGCTTTTTATAAACGAAACAGAGGCAGGCGATAACCTTCAAGGGGAAACCCAAACCGCCGCCCATGCCGATAATGGAAAAAGGGAAACGCCGGGGAAAACGCCCGGCACCATTGGCTCCTCCTTTGAAGAGAATCTTTCCTTAAATTCAAAATCAACTTCCGCCCTCTCCCCCGCCTCGGCCGCCACAGATACCGAAAGCGCCATCTTTGCCGAAGTTTCTGTGCAAATACCCGTTTCCGTCTCCGGGCCGGACAGCGATTTTTCTGCCAAAAAATCTTCTTCGGAAGAGTTTAAAACGCCGGATATTTTTCCGGACGCCGCCGGGGACGAAAACGCTTTGACCACCTTAAAAGCCGTTTATGAAGTCCGCGCTCTGGGTCAGACGATGATGGAATCGGAACTTGTTTTTTCTTTCGGACAAAAAGAAGGGGGACAAAAATCAAATGGATTAAACAAGACGAAACAAAACCAAAAACGGCAGAAGGGAAAAGAAAACGCGGCGGAAATCCCGTTTCAAATCACCACTTCCTCCCGCGCCAGAGGGTTGCTCGGTTTGTTCGTCAACGCCAAAAACATTTTCAAAACGGAAGGCGTTATTCGCGAAGAAAGCTTTATCCCTTTCTCTTCCTTCTTTTTCAAAGGCAGCGAAGAGAATATGAAAACCGTTCGGATTGAAACGGATGAAGCGCAAAATATCAAAGACTACCAAACCGCCATGTTGGACATGATGCGGCGCGTTCAAGAAAATCCGTGCGCCGGTTCCCAAATCGTCACGGACGGCAAACGCACGATGCGCATGACCTTCACCCCTTTAACAATAAAAGAAGAAGAAATAAGCGAAGAAGACAAAGCTTTAGCCCCTGTTTCTTTCAAAAAGTGCGCTTTAAAGCTTGACTTGCTAAAAGGTAAAAAGAAGGGTTGGTTCTGGACAAGGGAGGAAAAAGAGCCTTTGATTTTATGGTTTGCCGGACAACCCGTTCAAGAAGACTTCCCTTTGCACCTTTTACATAAAGCGCAGATGAAGGCTCCTTTTTTAGGGACGATAGAAATCCGACTAAAAACGGCGGAAGTTTTTTAGAAATGTTTTAACTGCATTTTAAATTAAAATAAGCATAATTAAAAAATAAACATAAGGAGAATTCCATGTTCCGTCACCTGCAGATATTTTTAGATTCCTTAATTGACCTTTTGAAATGGCCGGCGGCGGCGGTGATGCTCCTTTTAACCTATCCCGCGTTTGAGGCGTTAAAAATTTACATCGCCTCTTACACCCACATGGCGGACCTTTTGGTGTTCGGCGCAGGCATGGCGGCGTACGCGGCGGTTTTCTTCGTTATCATGAGGGGGGAACATTCCTTTTTATCCACTGCGGAGCACGAGCTGACGCACCTTTTATTCGCCGTCTTAACCTTTCATAAGCCGGTGGATTTGGATATAGGCACCCGCTCCAACGGCGGCTATGTCGCTTTTAAGGGGAAAGGCAACTGGCTGATTACGATTACGCCGTACTTTTTTCCGCTTTTCGCCGTTATTTTAATGTTTCTGTTTCCTTTTTTCAAAGGAACGCGCAGTATGGCCGCCTCCTTTGACGCGGTGTTCGGCTTTTTTGTCTGCTACCATTTTTTATCCGTTTTTCAGGAATTGCATCCGCAGCAAACCGACTTGCACAAAGCGGGTCCCGTGTTCTGTCTGTGTTTCTTGCCGGGCGCCAACCTGATAACGGCGGGATTGCTTTTGGGATTTGCCAATATGCAGGGAAAAGGCATGACAACTTTTATAAATCTTCTTTACAGACGGGCAATATCCTCTTATGATGCTCTTTTAAGATTAACGGAAACTTTTTTTTAACACTAACCACTAACTTTTAAATAAAATGGAGTTCATTATGAATCGTTATCGGACATATACCTGCGGACAGCTCAGAAAAGAAAATGTCGGACAAACCGTCCGGCTGGCCGGCTGGATACATCGCAAAAGAGACCACGGCAACCTGCTTTTCGTAGATATCCGGGATCATTACGGACTGACGCAGTGCGTGCTGGAAAAAGGGGAAAAAAGCTTTGACGCCTTAAACGGCCTTTCTTTGGAAAGCGTTGTTTCCGTTACCGGCAAAGTCGTGGCCAGAGAGGGTAAGACCGTCAACGCAAAATTGCCCACCGGCGAAATTGAAATGCATATTGACGAGGTGGAGGTGTTGTCCAAAGCTGACCAGTTGCCTTTCCCGATTGTCAGCGATTCGTCCGACTTGTCCGAAGAAGCGCGCCTGACCTATCGTTTTTTGGACTTGCGCCGCGAACAGGTGCACGCCAACATGATGCTGCGCAGCAAATTCATTGCCTCTTTGCGCAAAAGAATGTGGGATATCGGCTTTACGGAATATCAGACGCCGATTTTAACGGCCTCCTCTCCGGAAGGGGCGAGGGACTTTTTGGTTCCCAGCCGCGTGCATCCGGGGAAATTCTACGCCCTGCCGCAGGCGCCGCAACAGTTTAAGCAGCTTTTGATGGTTTCGGGCTTTGACCGGTATTTTCAGATTGCGCCGTGCTTCCGCGATGAGGATAGCAGAGCCGACAGAACCCCCGGCGAATTTTACCAGTTGGATGTGGAAATGTCCTATGTGGAGCAGGAAGATGTCCTGTCCACCATGGAACCGGTTATCCTGGGGATTTTTGAAGAGTTCGCCGAAGGGCGGACGGTCAGCAAAGGCCCCTGCCCCCGCATCACCTATCGCGACGCGATGATGACTTACGGGACGGACAAGCCGGACTTGAGAAATCCCCTTGTCATTCAGGATGTGACGGAAGCTTTTAACAACGCCGGCTTCTCCATTTTTGATGAAAATGTCAAGCACGGCTTGAATGTGCGCGGTATCCGCGTGCCGAAGGCGGCCGAAAAATCCCGCGCCTGGTTTGAAAAACTGGCGGACTTTGCAAAGCAGGGAGGTTTTCCGCCGCTCGCGTACCTCTCCTTCGCTGCGGAAGGGATAAAGGGGTCCTTAAGCAAAAACCTGAAACCCGAAGCTGTCGCCTTGTTAAAGGAAAAAATGCAGGCGCAGGAAGGCGACAGTTTGCTTTTCGCCTCCGGCAAAGGGGACAAGTTCGCCAAGTTCATGGGTTCTTTGAGGACAAAAATCGGCAAAGAAATGGGCTTGATTGACGAAAACAGGTTTGAATTCTGCTGGATTGTGGACTTCCCGATGTATGAGCTGAACGAAGAAACGGGCAAAGTAGAATTTTCGCACAATCCTTTCTCCATGCCGCAGGGGGAAATGGACGCTTTGTTGAACAAAGATCCGTTGGATATTTACGCTTATCAGTACGATATGGTTTGCAACGGGTACGAAATCTGTTCCGGCGCCATCCGCAATCACAGCCCGGAAATTATGTACAAAGCGTTTGAGATAGCCGGATACGGGCCGGAAGTAGTGGAAAACAAATTCGGCGGTATGCTCAGCGCGTTTAAGTTCGGCGCCCCGCCGCACGGAGGGTGCGCTTACGGCATTGACAGGTTGGTCATGCTGCTGGCAAAAGAGGATTATATCCGAGAGGTTATAGCCTTCCCGTTCAATCAGCAGGCGCAGGATTTAATGATGCGCGCCCCGTCCGAGGTCACGCAGGCGCAGCTGGACGAACTGCATATTAAAGTTGACATCAAGAAAAAAGAGGAAAAAAAGGAAGGGACTTCCCTTTAATTTATCATAAAAAAGCAAAGAAAAGGCGGAAAAATTTCCGCCTTTTTCATATTTTGAACGCATTGTTTTTGTACAAGAACGAGTACCGATATCGCGGCCCGGCTGTCAGGGTTGAAATACTTTGAAGATGGGAGAGTGAAGTTTGAATAATCTCCTGCCCTTTTCATGAACCGGAAGAATGTTTATGTCCTTATCTATGCAAACAGAGAGGGTCTCTTCCGCTCTTGAGCTCTAAAGAGAGTATGAAAAATATATGAGGAAAATAAGTCCATAACGCGTATCACAGCCATTATTATAGAGTAATAAAATGCCGAAAGAAGATATTTGATACGGGCTTTTATATTTTTTTAAGAAACGCCTGAGGAAAATTCATGAACGCTTTCGGGTTGCAATCTCGTATAAGATTGGGAGAGGGGTACGCCGCGTATCATAAAACCCAAGACAATCTGCTTGAAGAAAAAGTATCTGTTTCAAAAAATATATTTTGGAACAAAAAGCGTTTGTAATCAAAATTCCCTTTCCGACAGTTTATAAACAAAACTCTCAAAAACTATATTTGCCGGTTGGCTTTTATTTTTTAAGGAAAACTGTATCCAAACACTGCGAAGGATAATCGGGAACAATCATTCAAAAAACAGACCAGGAAATAAAGCTTTCCCCCGACAAAAAAACAGATTTTGGGGCTCATTCCTCATCTTTCTGTATCTTTCCGTTCGGCTCCCAAAGGTCGTGAACACGGCAACATTTCTCCCCTCTCTTTCATATTTTTTTTATGAAAAAATTGGGAAAACGAAACACGATTTTCCAAAAGAGTTATTTTTCTCCATTTTTCAAAAAGAACCCGGCTCTTTCAGAAAAGAAGCATTAAAACGCGTCAGGCGCAGGATATCCTCCGGCGTTTCCTTAATGGCCTGCTCCGCACGGAACGGCGTCTGCCGCGCGGAACCGAAAGGATATATTTCCGAAAGAGGATAGGAAAAAAAACGCCCCTCCTCCTTCCTTGTTTCCCGAATAGGGCAGAAAGCCGGTAAAAGAGAAGTCAAAACCACCGCTTCACCGAATAAATGGTGCGCTCCCTTCAGTCCCGATGTAAAATCCACCCGAGGCAAGACTTTCAAAACATGTCGGATAAACGCCTGCTCGCACGCCTGCTGCACATAAGGAATATCCCTGCCTTGAGGTATATACGGAAACGCGTAAACCCCTGCCAAAGACTTATCCCTCTTTTTAAGAACATGCTTTTTTTCCAATTCAGTTTCGGAAGAAAAGGAAGTCGCTGCTCCCTTTTCCGCCAAGGCAGAGGACATATCTCCTGTTTCCGTCCTCTCCAATCCTGTTTTTAAAGAGGATATTTCTTCCGTTTTGAAACCAGGTTCAGTCGTCGCCTTTTCTTCCGTGGAGGAAAAGGAGAAAGGCCGGTCTTTTTCATCTGAAGCAATTTCCGTTCTTTCAGGAAAAGATTTTTTTTCGGATAAAACAAACGGTTCCCCGTAAGCTTCATAGGTATATCCCGCGTCCATTCGGAACCCTTCATGAAAATCCGTCCGGACGATTTCGGACGCCAGATACGCAAAAAAACCGTCTATCCATTCGGACAGGTAAGAATCACCGGATACCTGCCCTAATCCCTGGACAGAGGAAACCTGACCTGAAAAACGGGTTGTTTCCTCCACAAAACGACGAAAAGAGGAATTTTTCAGAAAATCATAACTCCACCAATCCTCCTGCGGAAAAACAAACGGACAAAGAAGAAAAGGGACTCCCTGCCTGGACAAAGATAAAGCCGTCAAAGCGGATAAAAGAAAATTTGTCCCGACAATCAAAACCTTTGTTTGAAAAACTTCCTTGCTGATTCCATAGGGAAATTTTTCCTTTGCTCCGCCTTCAAAAGGAATCACCTCGGAAAACATTCCCCTGAACCGCCATGAAGACACCGATGGCAAAGGCCAATGCCTTTTTACAAACTCCCTCTGCCGCACGGGCAGGGCAAACAAACTTTGAGGTTTCATTTCTTCCCCTTTTCTATCCCGCGTTTTGAACCTGTTTCAAAGTATCCGTCAAAAAGGCATCAAACTCTTTCGCCCCGCCGAAAACGCCTTCAAATGCCTCTTGAACCATTTGTATCAGTTTTTGCGTTTGAGGAGAATCCAACCGCATTTCACCGTAAGTTTCTTTAAAAAAATCCCGAACCGAAGGTAACTCTCCCTCTAAAAGGGAAATAGCGGTCATCCCCATTTTCCGCTTAAAAAAGAAAGTCAAAACACCCGATAAAGGAAACAAAAGCCCCGAAAAATCCTTTGCTTTGAAATAAGCCTTCGCAAAAGCCTCAAGCCGTTCCTTCTTCCAATTACCTTCACCGTCAGGCAGGAGAGCCAAAGAAAACCGACCGAAGGAAGCCTGTACCATTAAAGTTTCAATATCCGGCGCGTCGGACGGAGAAACTTCCAAAATCTGCGTTATACCCTCCGTCGAACAACCGACCATCACATCCAGCAATGTTTCCTGCAAAAGCCCGTCTGACGTGAACGCTGCGCGGAAAGAAACACATTTCAAAGAAACGGGAGGGACCGTTTCGCACACATCCGCCTCCACATGAAACGCCTGAGGCAAAGGGCTTTTCACGACTTCAGACCACTTCATTTTTTTCCTCTTTTTTCATACTCGCATAATGACGCAGTATATAACAATACACGACCTTTGTCTTGTGTTTTCTTCCGTTTTAACAGGCAAAAAGGATGCTTTTTGCCTCTTTTTTCAAAAAGAAGAGGATAAAGAAAAATTTCCCTGTTCTCGGATACGATTTAATCACTCTTTTTTTGTATTTGGAGAAACATTTTAATCCGGCCTTTTCACTGCTCTTTAAAAAAAAGATTTTTTAATCCCCTGATTTACAGCGCTTTTTCCCCTTTTGCTCGTCTCTTCCTATCCTTAGATAATCTGTTTTCCGGCTTTTTTAAACACGCTCCCTTTTTCACCTTTTTTTGCCTTCCTTCCGGCCTAGCGCACCATTTATCGGAGGGAAGCAGAAAATCTTTTTACACCGCTCTGTCCGGCATCTGTCACCTGGGACATAAAGAAACGAAAAGTAGTATTCCCGAAAACATGGGCAGGTCCGTTCCGACCGCCGACGCCTCCGGAATCGGCGCCTTTTTCAAGGCATTTGTCCGATGCCTCCGAAAGAAAAAAAAACTTTTGCCCAAAACCGGCTTTTTCTCGTTTAAGCCGACTCCTTCTCGAACTCCCCTTAAAAATATATGGCAATTCAGAATAAAAATATTGACTTGCAAAGAATTGGCATTATAATGACTTCTTGTTGAGCGCTTCTGGTGAAGGCTCACAAAAAGTACATTGCTTAATGAAAGGATGTCAAAATGGCTCAAAATATTATCTGTTTAACAAGCAGCGACAAAAATTCCCTCACCGCTTATTTTAAAGAAATTTCAAAGTTTCCGATGCTCAGCGCAGAAGACGAATATATGTTGGCTCGCCGTTATATTGACTATAACGATTTAGAGGCGGCGCACAAACTGACAACCGCTTATTTAAGACTTGCGGCAAAAATCGCGCTATCCTACCGCCATTACGGGTTGCCGGTGGCTGATTTGATTTCGGAGGCGAACATCGGCCTGATGCAGGCAATCAAGAAGTTTGACCCGGAAAAAGGGAACCGGCTGGCCACTTATGCCATGTGGTGGATTAAAGCGGCCGTTTCCGAATTTATCCTGAAAACATGGTCTTTGGTCAAAATCGGCACCGTCGCCACGCAAAAAAGGCTGTTTTACAACCTTCATAAAATAAAAGCACGCCTGGGGCTGTACGGCAACGCCGCCTTGGACGATGAAAATGCAAAGAAAATCGCCGCAACATTAAAGGTTTCGCCGAAAGAAGTTTTGGATATGGACCAGCGGATGAACCGCGATTCCTCTTTAAATGATTCCGTCGGAGAGGATAATGAGACGGATTTTCAGAGTATGCTAGTGGATGAAACGCAAAACACGGAGGAGAACCTCGGCAATCTGGAAGAAACTTCCCAAAGGTACAAAGCCTTGTATAAGGCCATAGGCACTCTTAACGACCGCGAACAGGAAATTATTAAAGCGCGTTATTTAAAAGAGACGCCCGTCACTTTGGAGGATTTAGGGACCAGATTCGGTATTTCGCGCGAAAGGGTTCGTCAGATTGAGGCGCGTGCCTATGAAAAAATGGCGCAACAGTTACGCCCTGCCCTGCAGATGCAAGCGGCTTAATGAAAGCCTTCTCATCAAAAAGAAAAAATAACTGCCCTTTGTCGTTTTTAACAGGCAAAGGGCGGTATTTTCAGAAAAATCCTTTTAATTGACCGACAGGAAAAATAAAATTCATCATAAGAAGATAAATAATATTTTTAATAAGGAAGAAAGTCTTCTTATTTTAATGCAACACAACCTCTTCTTTTCATACCGCGTTGTCCTGGTTAAAATAATCTGAAAAAAATTCTTCCGTATCCGATTTGAGAAAATCCATAAACCTGCAAAAAACTATTCTGTTAAGATTTCATATCTTTTTGATTTTAAAACCGAAGAAGCTTCCTTTATCGCCACAAAAAAGAAAAATCCGAATGAACCGAACCTCTGACGGATGACATATCAAGAAAAATCTTTAACCACCGGTGAACAAACCAGAATGGTAACAAGCAAGCAGCAAGGCAAGACTTTTTCTATAGGCAAATCAATCTTGCCGTCCCCTCCGTTAATCAAACTTAAAGCTCTCATTGAGAAATTACCATTGTACTTTCAATCAACACGATACAATGGATTTCAGCTGATTTATCCCTCTTTTCTCTTAAAGCAAAACTCAAAAAACATGTTTGTTCTGCAATTTTCTTCAATAAACCGGAGAAGAGGAAAAAATATTTTGAACAACGAGGCAATTCCTTTAAAAACCGAAAATAAGTTATGCGACCCGAAGTATTAACATTTATTTATAAAAAATACCAATCCGGGATTCAACCGATATTTGGCTATTAGGCCTCAGGAGGCAAAAACCCATCAATATTTTTCAATCTTTCTAAAGCTATTTCACAAAAAACATCAGAGAGCATTTTTAAGGCGGCCCTAAACCAATCCCTCCGCATAACATAAGATACTTACCGCCCGCGCCTTAAAAAATTCTGATAATTTTTGGAAGTTCCCCATTGGTGAAAGATATCTTTTTAAAAAGTCTCTATAAATTCAATGTCATTAAAGTAAGAATCGTTTTCTTTTTTAATCCGATTCAGATAAATAAAAGCACCGACATTATTTTATCCCGTAAAAACAACTGTCCGGCATTCTCCCCCATGCCGGACAATCGCTCCCCCTTTAACCGGGTGAAGAGGTAAAAGCACAAGCTTTGCCAAAACAACCTCTTCCAGAGAAGAAGAAAGGCAAAAAGTTTGGCTCTTGAAAAACCTTCCTTCCACAGGGACAAACCGCTGTTTTCCGGTTTTAGGCGCTCTTTTACATTTAGACGCCGTCCCTTGTTAAGGCGGAAATCTTACCGCCTTACAATCTTAATAATATAGTTTATTTTTAAAAATTCAACTATAAAAAATATTTTAATATTTTTTTGTGAAAGATTTCAGCTTCCTCTTTATCAAAGAGCATGAAAAAGCGGATATTTTTTACCGGTTTACTTTTGAAAAGAGTAGACGACGCCGGAAAAATCAGTTATTGACTAAAAAAGGTGGTAAAAAATGCTTTTAAAAAATTTATTATTTTTACTTCTTTTGTTGTCATTACCCGGCTGTTCCGGCGTAAAAACACCAAGCGATTTTTTATACAAAGAAATCCGGACGGATTCTTTTACAATAGCCTCCTGGCAAAAAATAAATGCCCCTCAAAACAACACCTATAAAATATATATAGAAGGAGACGGGCATGCCTTTAACAGATACGGCCGCCCGACAAGCGACCCGACGCCTTTGGACGGGTTTATGAGGAACGCCGCGTTTTCCGACCCTTCAGCCAATGTCATTTATCTGGCGCGTCCATGCCAGTTTGTCAAAGACACCGTTTGTCGGCAAGAGGATTGGACAACCGGGCGCTTTTCCGAGAAAGTTCTTTCTTCTATGGCGCAAGCGGTTCGTCAACTTGCGGAAGGAAAAGATATTTTCCTCATCGGTTATTCCGGCGGAGGCTTCATCGCTGCTTTTTTAGCGGCTCAATCGCCAAATTCTGGTCCGTATCAGACAAAAACACACTTAAAAAAACTAATAACCATCGCCGGTAACCTGGACCATGAAAGATGGACGGCTTTTCACAAAGTTCTTCCGTTAAAAGATTCCCTTTCCCTTTATCCATATCAAAAAAAGCTTCAAAAGCTTCCCCAAACCCATTACATCGGGGAAAAAGACAAAATCGTCCCTCCGTTTCTCACTTCCGATTTTTTAGGAAAAGAAAACATCATTCTTATTCCGAAGGCGAACCATTCCGAAGGATATGAAAATGCTCTGCGCCAAATTTATTCCGAAAAATAAATTATAAAACCCGCCAAAGACAAGACGGATTAAAAATCCGCCCATCGGTATTTTCCGGTTCATATTTTATAAACTTGTCATCACCATGTTCATCAAAAAGAGGAACACACCCCTTTAAAAGGAGGAAGCAAAGTCCTTCTTATACGCCGTTTTTACCGGTTTTGTACAAAATTTATTTCCCTTGTTCAAAAACTTTTTAACAGAAAAACACACGAATGTTCCGCATAAAACTACGAAAATCTTTTCATTTTCCCATAAAATACAGCCCTTGAGATAAAATCACATGACTAAAGAATCTTTTTCCATCAGCTGAGGCATTAAAAACGATAGTTTACTTCTCGGGCAACGATGCACTTGCCGAACGGGTTTTTGTAAAATTTTCAACAAATCCCCGCCTTTATAAATAACGGAAGCTTTCTGCGTATCCAATTTTTCCAACAAAGGAACCAACGGCTGGTTAAACCGCCATATAGGATAAGTCACAACTCCGACGCTTTTTTGGACATTCCCGGGATGGTCGTCGCAAAAAGCGCTTTCTTTATACAAACCGGCATATGTACGGATAAGGCCTTCCTTGCTGGCAGAACCGACACAGTGAATTTGGTTAAAAACATCGCCAAAAACCTCCATCAGGTTTTTGCATCGTTTGGCCCGCGTCAGGGGGTCGTTGGATGCGGCTGTAATCACCACTAAATCATATCCCATCTTTTTTAAAGCGCGAACCGTTTCCACCATTCCTTCTTTCGGGCGAAGCCTGCCAAAAGCCTCTTGCCGGCCAAATTCTTCCCCTATACCGCTGGAACAAGAGGGATCCTTATAATAACCGTAAATTTCCTCCAAAGAAAATCGCCGAAGTCCAGGACGCTCCCCTTTAGCTCTCATTTCCTTTTTCCAGTAAAGATACATGGGCGTCCACAGCTCCAGCAAAACGCCATCCACATCAAACAAAACGACCTTATCCGAAGAAACTTTGGAAATATCCACTTCAAACTGCGACATACAACACCTCTTTTTATGTTAATTGAAAAAGTATATTTCCTTCTCAAAATTTTGTCAATAGTTTTGTTTTTATTTTAAAAGCCGCTTCTGAAAAAGCGGCAAAACTTTGTAGATTTTAAACGGCCGTTTTATGTAAACACCGTTTTTATTTTTTATCTCCAGAATTTTCCCATTCCGGATTGTTTCTTTTTAACGGCCATTTAAAAGAAACAAAAATTTAAACGCTTTATTACCTATCATAAAAAAAGAGGGGCAAATGAAGTTCCAAAAGAAAAAACAACCGGTAAAACCGTCAAGGAAAAATATTGTTTTAAAATCCGAAATCCGCGGAGGAAGAAGAACTCAAGAAATTTCAGCGCAATCGCGTTTTAAACACAGCTTCATCAAAAATCTTTTTACTTCAACGGGTAGAACCGGAAGAAGTGAATACTGGTTGTTTTGCCTGTCCTCATGAACAACGGGTATCACAACCGGACTGATTTTTACTCTTATGGACAAAACAACAACCAGCCGCCTGTTTGTTTTTTTCACATTTTTTATTCTTTGGACTGTCATGACCTTAACAGGAGCAACCATCCGCCGTTACCACGATACAGGTTTGTCCGGGTGGCATCTGTTATTGTCGGCCGCCTCCGTTATTTTCTTTTATTTGGTATTATTCATCCCTTTTTACTTAACGAATCAGGAAGAACGATATCTCTTTAAAAAAGCCTGTTCCATTCAGACAATAAGCGGCGCCGGAATTTCGGCCCCAATGCTCTTATTGGCCCTTCCTCTTTTTTTACCTGAGCAAAAAAAAGAAAATAAGTACGGGCCGGCACCCAAAAAACAGAGTTCTTTTTTCCCGGCGGATACCTCATTTTATAAGAGAAAGAGAAAAAATAAATAAAGCCTCTAAAATGAGGCTCTGCACTCCCTTTTCCATAATAAAAAAAGAATGAATAAAAACCTTTTTATCTTTTAAAAATCTATCTTTAAGTATTTTTTAGTGAAAACGTATTTTTTCTCTTCCTTTTCTCCTAAATTTTCAGGTATAGTCAGTTAAGAGAAATATGTAAAAAGGGAGAAAAAAATGAAAAATTTCTTTTTTAAAGCCGCCGGCGCTGTGATGATCGCCACTTGTTTGCAAGGGGTGCCGGCAATTGCCCAAACGCAGACAATCAATCTTCCTCAACCGCAAACCCAAGGGGGCCTCCCTTTAATGCAGGCTTTGAAAAACAGAGCATCCAATCGCGCTTTTGCCTCAGAAAAGCCCCTATCCGGACAACAGATTTCCAATATCCTCTGGGTTGCGGCGGGTATTAACCGAGATAATGGAAAACTGACAATTCCGACAGCTATGAACGCTCAGGATATTCTTGTTTACATTGCTACTGCCAACGGTACATATTTATATGAGGCTGAGTCTAACACTTTAACGCTTGTCAATGTTTCGGATATCCGTTCCCAAATCGGCATGCAACACACCGCTTACGAATCGGCGCCCGCTGTCCTGATTTATGTTTCCGATCAAAGCAAACTGAAAACTGATAGGGATCAAGATTTTCTCTCCGCCTTGCATACCGGTTCGGCTTATCAGAATGTCTATCTATACGCTGCAAGTGAAGGGTTAAATACTTTTGTGGCTGGTTCCATCAACAGAGAAAGTTTGTCACAGCTTTTGCTTTTAGGTCCCAACTCAAAAGTGGAAGTGGCGCAGCCTATCGGCTATCCGCCCTCTTCATCCGAGGAATAATCCGCCTCTAGAAAATTCAAATTCCAAACGAATCCCGTCACAATAAAATGACCGGATTCGTTTAAGATTATTATATCTCCCTTTGATGGTTTGATAATTTTCAAAAAATCAGCCGGTTAAGTTACTTTGAGCCCGTTTTACAAATAAGACGGCCAAAACTTAACAACAATCCCTTTCATATACTGAAAATATCTAAATACTTTCAGTTTTTCCATTTTTATAACTCGCCGAAAAAAGCACATCTTAAAAACATTTTATAAAATCTTCAGCTTGCAAAAACCCCTCCCATCCGGGAGGGGCCTTTTGCTTTCAGTCCAATGAGAAGCTTAAAAATCTTCCTTCTTCGGCGCACCCCAGAAGAATTCGGAAATCTTCTGGAACACCACATACAACAGAGGAATGAAGAAAATACCGATAGAGGAGCTGACGGCCAATCCGCCGAAAATTCCCATACCGATAGCCCGTCTGGACAAAGCGCCCGCTCCTGTTGCCGTCAACAACGGAATAAATCCCATCAAAGATGAAATCGCCGTCATCATAATCGCACGGAAACGCAAGTGAGCCGCTTCCACAGCCGCCTCTTCAATAGACTTACCGGCCAAATGCTCGTCTTTTGCAAATTCCACCAAAAGAATCGCATTTTTTGCCGCCAGAGAAATCAACACGACCATTCCAATCTGTGCATAAATATCATCTGTCGTTCCCGTGAAATACAAGGTCATCAATGCTCCTGTCAAGCCAACGGAAACTGATAAAATAATAGGAATCGGAATAACCCAGCTCTCATACAAAGATACCAAAAACAAGTAAGAGAACACGATAGCCATCGCAAACACATACAAGGTTTGTCCGGCGGCTTCCTTTTCCTGACGCGAAGTACCGGA
>CASFRQ010000128.1 GCA_949296785.1 uncultured Alphaproteobacteria bacterium | reverse complement strand
TTTACTATAGCTTTGCAGTGGTATTACGGATTAAATGTGTAGGATAGGTGGGATGCGATGAAGCGAGGACGCCAGTTTTTGTGGAGCAGACGTTGAAATACCACCCTTTTGATGTGTGATATCTAACCCAGGATCGTGAAGCCGGTTCGGGGACCCTGCATGGTGGGTAGTTTGACTGGGGCGGTCGCCTCCCAAAGAGTAACGGAGGCGCGCAAAGGTTAGCTCGATCTGGTCGGAAATCAGATTTAAGAGTGTAATGGCAAAAGCTAGCCTGACTGCGAGAGTGACAATTCGAGCAGAGACGAAAGTCGGTCATAGTGATCCGGTGGTTCCGCATGGAAGGGCCATCGCTTAACGAATAAAAGGTACGCCGGGGATAACAGGCTGATTCCTCCCAAGAGTCCACATCGACGGAGGAGTTTGGCACCTCGATGTCGACTCATCACATCCTGGGGCTGGAGCAGGTCCCAAGGGTTCGGCTGTTCGCCGATTAAAGTGGTACGTGAGTTGGGTTCAGAACGTCGTGAGACAGTTCGGTCCCTATCTACCGTGGGTGAAGGATACTTGAGAAGAGTTGCTCCTAGTACGAGAGGACCGGAGTGAACGTACCACTGGTGTACCAGTTATCGTGCCAACGGTAGAGCTGGGTAGCTAAGTACGGACGGGATAACCGCTGAAAGCATCTAAGCGGGAAGCCTCCTTCGAAACAAGGTATCCCAATTAAGGCAGAGAAAGACGATCTCGTTGATAGGTCAGGGGTGGAAGCGCCGCGAGGCGTGAAGCTGACTGATACTAATAGCCTGAATGACTTAAAGCTATGCGTATTTGAAATTTTACATAGCGAGCACTTTCTTATAAGGGGTGAGATGAGACGACCTGGTGGTTATAGCAACGAGGAACCACCCGATCCCATCCCGAACTCGGACGTGAAACTCGTTCGCGCTGATGGTACTTTGTCTTAAGGCACGGAAGAGTAAGTCGCTGCCAGGTCTTCTCATCTCATCTTATTTTTTTATAACCAGACATGAAAAGCCTTCCTTTTGGAAGGTTTTTTTATTTTTATCTTTATCTTTATTTTTTACTTCTTCAGATTTAATATATTTATTCCTTAACCATAAATGCATCAGAAATATTATCTCTCCCTCTCTTTCTCTTTCCTCCTCTCTCATCTACTTTATATGAAACTCTTCTTGCCTTCCTTTTTTGTTTTTATATTTAATTTAATCCCTTCTCTTATTAAAATACTATCCCTCCCCTCCCTTTGTTGTAATATTCTTCTAGATAATCCTTTAATACGTCATATTTTACAATCAAAATGAGATATTACTTATATCCTCAAATGGAGGAGGGTATAGAGAGGGGACAGTCTGACAGAAAAAATAAGAAAGAAGAACAGTTTGTAAAAACTGATAAGGAAAGGAGAGTTTTTTCTATATTCTATGGAACAATATAAAAAAGAAGAGGTTGAGTCCTCTTCTTTTCTTTGTGATTTTTATTTTGTATAACTACATCAGAAAAAGAGTCAATATCATACTGATAATCCATAGAATACCAATTTTATTTCCTCCAGTTACTTTCCCTCTTTGAAATAAATAACCGATGATAGTCCAATATTGGCTCAGCTGCGTTAACGTTTTATCTTTTTTTAATAAATTTTTATAATCAAGGCCGCATAAAATAATATTAAAAAGTAAAATACCCGGAATAACTGCCCCCGGATAAATATACATTAAATCCAATAAGGTACCTTCTTCTCCCGTAAAACCTTCATAAAATCCGGAGATAAAACCCCAGATAAAAGACCAGGTGACAGTACATAGAATCGGAGAAAAAGCCAAAATCCACTGCATAACATCATATTCCTTACATTTGCAGATGGATGTTTGTAAAGGAACGGAAGAATCCCTTTGCAAAAGCTGTCTTTTCTGTTCTTGAAATTCTTCTTCCGTGAGAATGCCTTTTTCTTTTAATTCATTTAATTTTTCAAGATCTTGAATACCTTCCATTTTTTTCTCCTTTGTTTTTATATTAAAAAACAGTTTATCATGAAAAAGGAAAGAGGCAATTAAAAAATATTTTACCTATTCTAAAGTTATTGAATTTAAAAGTCTTTATTTTTTTATGATGAAAATATGAAAGAGTGTATAAATTTTTCTGCTTTTTATATTTTTATTTTTGAAGAGGAAATTAATAAATAGTAAGGCTTAAGGCAGAAAGAAAAAGAGTCTTTTATCGTTTAAACAAATTTTCATAGAGAATGGAAAGATGAAAACCGAAAAATAAATAAGGGCAGAAAACTGCAAAATATTCCTCCAATTCCAAAGGAAACGGGGCTTTTAATCTTAAGCAGAACAGATACATCTTCTATTAAATAGCGAATTTTATTATATTTTAATTATGTTAAAAGTAAAATTTGTTGTTTTTAGATAAGAATCAATGAAACTCCTGAAAAAACGGAGAAAAGTTTTTCTTTTTCTCCGTTGGAATTTTTTTATCTTTGCTTTTCTTTTACAGCAGATAAAAGAGGAGGTAATTTTTTAGGCCAGACTTGTTCGTACTTTTTGCCGTTGTGAGCCAAGATTGAACCGTCAGGGACATAAATCATCATACCTTTGGTGATTGCTTTGCCGTCCCGGTAAACAATGCTGAGTTTTTTTGTCCCATCAGCCCAATAATAAGTTGTTCTTCCCTCTAAGACTCCGTGTTTATAAGAATACTCCGCTCTTGGCAGATTGTCAGGACCGTAATAAGTCAATAAACCATTAGGAGCGCCGCTTTCATCTAATATCCCTTTTTCATAATATCCATCTTCTTCATAATATGTATAAGTTCCGATGGCTTCATTATTCTCATACCTATTGACCAACATTTTTTCACCATTTGGATAGTAATCTACATTTGGCCCGTGTAGTTTGTTGTTGCGATAAATACTTTCGCTTTTTAAAATACCGTTTGGATAATATTCCAGATAAAGTCCTTCAATTTTATCATTGACATAAGGAATTTTTGCTATAAGGGATCCATTTTCATAAATAAGAGAATCTCCGTTCAACATGCCATTCTTATACATATTTTTTTCTTTGAGACTTCCGTCTTCATTGTAATGAAACCATTCCCCCGTTTTTTTCCCTTTAATGTTTAATTCTCCCCGCTGCTTGACTTGTCCGTTTTCGTAAAATTCAAGAAATTGTCCGACGCGGACATCTTTATGGAAAAAATAAATCGCTCTTTTTTTGCCAGAAGGATAAAACTCAATAAATTTTCCTTCCAAATGGTTGTTTTTAAAAGAACCTTCCGCTTGTTTTTTCCCGTCGGCATCCAAAAAAATAAAACCGCCTTGTCGGAGATTATTTTCATCTACTTGAAAAAACATTTTTTCACCGTTAGGTAATTTTCTTTGAAACAGTTGGCAGTTTTCCAATAGAGGAAAAGGCAATACTGGTGTTTTATTTTCAGAAGACATTTTTTTCTCCTTATTTCATTTTTTTTCAGGATATCTTTCTTCCCCTTATTTGTCAATATTTTTATAAAAAGTATAGGCGGTGTTTATTTATGTTTTTCCGTTTGTTGCGGAGTTTTGAAATTAAAAAAGCCGCCTGAAACAATCGGCGGCTGAAAAGACGGGAAAGTAGTTATCTACCAATAGGCAATATCTCCTTCGTATTTGATAAATTTTTCCATTTTTTCAGGCAAGTCTTCCGGGGCGGTATCCGTCCAGTATTCATTGTATACATCCCGAGAAAAATTCCTTTCCCCCGTGTATTTTGTCCAACGCGTTCCTTTGATACCGAAAAGGATTTGTAAAGAGCCGCCGATATGTACTGCTTGTTTTCCTTTTCTTTTAATATAATCTCCCAAGAACATGCCGTAAGCTCCGGCACCGATAAGGGCGATGTCAAAATCCGTCTGGTCAATTTTACGGCACATAGTTTCCAAAGCGTCAAACCAATCTTTGTAATTTTCAATTTCTTTGGAACCGCCAATCCCTTGAACGGCTTTGATTGTTTTTAACTGAAAGGCCGGCAGAGCAAGAGGATTTTTGAATAATTTTTCGCGAATCTTATACTGTTTTTGAATTGTCGCTTCAAAAGGATGGATAACAAGAACTTTTTTCCCTTTAAGATATTGTGTCCAAGGACTTTTAACGAAAGGAACGGTGTCTCCCAACGCGCCGATAGAGATAATAGAGCCGGCTTCATTATGCTTTTCAACAAGGCGGCATTCAAAATCATTGTAAAAGTTCCAACAAGCGATAAGGTCTGCATTTGAAAGGACTTTCAAAGACTCGCAGCAGAAACGGGTGAGTTTTTCATCCGTCGGAGGAAAAAAGCCGGCGTTGTTTCGCATTTTTTCTTTAACCTTTTGCGTAAACTCAATACAAGGCTCGGTGATTTTTCCGTAAAAATCCTCAATTGCTTTTAATTCCGTCCGTCCGAAACGGATAATAAGGCAGGGTTTCCCCGTTTGTAATGTTTTTAAAATCAGATCGTTACTTTCCGCTTCATTATAAATGTAACGGGTTCCATAATGACTGAAAGGCAGGTATTTCAAATGATATTTTTCCCTTAAATGTTTCCGCAGTTTTTGGGATGGAATGAAACAAACAAGCCTCTTTAAAAGTTTTCTTTTATTCATTATTTTCTCCTTTCTAGGGAAATATACCTATTAAAGGTGGTTTTTGCAAGAAAATATGCGTTTTGTTTTTAAAATTTTCTCTTGCCTTTTTTAAAGGGTGTGTTTTATAGCTAAAAATCTAAGGAAGGTTCTGATGAAACATTTAAATCTTGCGGTTTTGGGGGCAACGGGTCTTGTCGGTGGAAAAATTCTTCAAATTTTGGAGGAAGAAAATTTTCCCTTGTCCTCTATAAAACTATTGGCCAGCGGTCGCAGTACTGGAAAAAAGCTCTCTTTTAAAGGGGAGTATTTGCCGGTAGAGGAAGTTCATCCGGACAGTTTCAAAGGTGTGGATATGGTTTTGGCTTCCGCCGGTACGGATGTCAGCAGGCAATATGCAAAAGAAGCCGTAGACAGGGGCGCTGTTTTTATTGACAATTCCAACGCTTTTCGGATGGAAGGTGATGTTCCTTTGGTTGTCGTTGGTGTGAATGACGGGGATTTAAGGGGACATAGAGGTTTGATTTCTAACCCGAATTGTTCCACTTCTCAGCTGATGCCGATTTTAAATGCGTTGCGTAAAATTTCCCCTTTAAAACGTTTGATTGTCAGCACTTATCAGGCGGTCAGCGGTGCCGGAGCACAGGCAGTTGAAGAATTGTCTCTCAATACTCAGGCTTTTATGGAAAAAAGAGGGTTTGAAGCGGCGGTTTTTAAGAAAAATATTGCTTTTAATGTTTTGCCTCAAATTGATGTGTTTTGTGAAAACGGATACACGGGCGAAGAGATGAAAGTTGTCCGGGAAACAAGAAAAATACTTCATTTGCCATCGGATTTTCCCATTACTTGTACGGCGGTCCGCGTTCCTGTGTTTACCGGTCATTCCGAAGCTGTGGTTATTGAGTTTGAAGACAGTGTCTGCCCGCAACAGGCTGTTGCGGCCTTGTCTCGGGAAAAGGAAATTATCGTGCAAGATTCGGAGAACCCCTTTGATTATCCAACTCCTTTGGAGGCGGCTGGAAAGAATCCCGTTTATGTCGGGCGGATTCGTAAAGATCTGGCTTTTGAAAACGGCCTGTCTTTATGGTGCGTGGCTGATAATTTGCGTATTGGCGCGGCGCTGAATACGGTGCGAATCGGTAAAAAATTGTTAGAAATGGGATTGGTATAAACTTGATAAAGGTTTCTTATTAGTTATGCTTTCTGTTAAAAAGTTTTTCCGAGCCGGAATTTTTTAAATCATTTATGCCAATATTATACCGTTTTATCGGTCTTGAGATTAAAAGCTAATATTTCGGTTTTGGAGGATTTTCCTGTTGTCGTAAATTTTTTAATTGTCGCTGTTATAAAAATATATTTTTTTAAAGGAGCCTTTACTTTCAATCCGCAAATATCTGTCTCTTGATATCAAAATCAAAACAGAAAAAGCAGAACCTTTTCTTATTTAATTTTTGAGATATTCCGAAGTCGGGCTCTTTCCGATATATGAATTCGCATGTCATTTTTACGGTTTTTCTTCAGAAAGTAAAATTTTTGTCGTTTTTACAAGTTTTTTTTATCAAGTTCAAAAATCTTGTGTACTTTGTTGTAAAAGTCAGAAAAATACTTTCCGATTCGCTGTACTTAAGACATTTATACAAACTACCTCTGCCTGTTTTTTCAAAAGAGGCACATAGAACTTCATCAGATATTTTTTATTTTCGTCGTATCTGTTTATATAAAAATACTAATCCCTTTCAGAGGTGTTGATTATTTTAGTATACAAGGCGGCGTCATTCGCTTGTCGCATTTCTTCGGCGTAATCACGGACAATTTCGCCCGTTTTCGGATTTAAAGTTTTCCAAGAAATAATATTTCCGTTGGTATCCCTGGATTTAAATTCTTTTACATGTCCGTTTTCATATCTATAAAACTTTTGCGCAGCATTGGCGTATGTCACGACTTCCGCCGTAATCTGTCCATTTTCTAAGGCGAGAATTTGCGTATCTCCGTTTTCTTTGTAATTTATGACAGATTGGAAGTTTTGAGATTTTTCTGTTTTTTTTACGAGTCTTCCATTTTCATAAAAATGCTCCGTCATAAAAGCGTTTGCTTCCGACAAATTTTCAGCGGTCAGTTCGTATATTACCTTTCCGTTGGCATCATAACGAAACATGACGACGGATTGTTCTTTAGCGTTTAGGTAGACAGTTCTTTTTATCGTTCCGTTCGGCGCGTAATGGGAGGTCCTTTTGCAATTTTTGTAATATTCCGTTTCAATTTTTTCCCCGTTAGAACGGATAAAAACATGTTGAGCCTGTCGCCCTTCTTGATTGTAGGTATCAATGCATTTTGCACCGTTTTTGAAAGTTTTTTCTTTTGTCGTGAAAATTTCCGCGTTTTCCATTTTTTCCCCTAATATTTTTAGTGTTTCTTTTATTATTATTTTGTTTTCTTTTATTTGTCAAGTTTTTTGTTTTTTTGTTTGACGAATAACAAAAAGAAGTTGACAGGGATTTTTTTGAGATTAAAGTATAAAAAAATGTAAAAAGGAGTTTTAAAATGAAAAAAGAAGCGTCCTTGTGCCTTATAGAAGATACCAAAAAGCATTGTTTCGCCATGGTGCGTAACCACCGCGGCATTAACAAGGGAGGTGTTAATTTTCCGGGTGGGAAAAAAGAGCCGGGAGAGACGATGGAGGAATGTGCCCGTCGGGAAACTTTTGAAGAAACCGGTTTAACGGTCAGCAACCTTGAGAAAGTGGGTTATGTGGAATTTCCGACAATGGATTTTTATGTTCATATTTATAAAAGTGCGTCTTTTTCCGGGCAGTTGAAGGAAAGTTCCGACGAGGTTGATGTTTTTTGGCAGGATGCGGATAAGATTCCTTATGATCAGATGCGGGCGGCTGACCGAGACTTCCTCCCTCTTATTCTGTCCGGCAAGTATGTGAGAAAAAGTTATTTTTATGATAAAAACTTTAAGATAGAGAAAGTCGTTGATCTTGAAAAAGAGCCGGAAAACATCTGAAAATGAAGAGTTATTTGTCTTTATTATAAGCCGTTTGTTTTCTCCGAACGGCTTTTCTTTATTGAACGGAACTGACAAAAAAATAAACCGCCCCAAAGAGCAAACAAGATAAATATTTTCTGTATTGTCGTCATCTTGCGGACAGAGAAAAAACAGGGATTTAAAATAAAAAATAACCTATTGCAAAAACAACAGGTTATTTTCTTTAAGAAAAAGATGATTTTTTTAGTTATTTTTTTATCAAATTATTAGCTAATTCAGCTTCAGTTGAAGAAGAGTTAATAATCTCGTTCAGTTCTGTTTTATTCATTTCCGTTAAGCCTGCCAAAGCTTTCATATATTCAGGATTGTTCGCTTTAAGCTCTGCATAACTGTAGAGGGCATAGTGCCGAATTTTGGCGTCTTTCTCAAATTGTATTTTTTCTGCAACGCTCATGTCTTTTTTCTCCATATTGATATAAATACCGTTTTGAGAATATTTCCACATTGAATCTGTCGCAAAATCAGTTGTTGAAGAGTAGATGTGTCCTATAATATTTAACCAAAACAGAGGATTTAATTTTGTTTTGTTTTGAAGAACGGCATCTTCATACCCGTCGGCTTTGGCAATAATCGTCATAGGGCCTTTTTGCCTGTCTACATCAACAACACATGGTGTATGAGTGCAAACCAATTGACTGTTAACATAGATTTTTATTTTTTCTTTTACATTGGAATCAAAAGTGATGGATTGGGAAGAGCCGCTGAACAGAGTACAGCAGGCTGACAAAAATAAGAGACTAAAAAATAAAATATATTTTTTCATATAACAACTTCCTTTTATAGTTATAATAAAAAAAAGACCACCTTGATGAGAGGTGGCAGGAAGTTGAAACCTATTAATGGTAATAGTGTAGTGTATTTGATAAATCTATCTTATTAGCTACCTTCCTGCCTTTAGGCAAAAAGGTAGTTTTTACATCTGTAATAAACAGATAACCATTAAGAGGGTTTCAAACCTCACAACGGTCATCAACCGTTGCAAAAAAAGGGTATAATTTAAATTGATTTAAGTCAAATATTATTTCTCTCGTCGTCTGGAGATAGAAATAAAAATAACCTATTAACAAATTAATAGGTTATTTTTAATGGCGGAGAGTACAGGACTCGAACCTGTGCATCCCTTTAACAGGATGACGGATTAGCAATCCGCTGCATTACCGCTCTGCCAACTCTCCAACACATGTATCAGCAATGGATGTTAAAGTAGCTTATTTTTCTTTCCTCGTCAATCAATTTTTTTGTAAAAGGAAAAAGGGTATTAAACAAAAAAATTGACTTTTTTAAAAAAAGTTTTAATATAAAATGAGTAATTAAATAAAACAAGGAGATAAAAATGGCGGATTCAAATCAAAACAAAGAAGAGGAAAAGAAAATATATGAAGCGTTGCCCTCCGCTTTGAAGAAGGATTTTGATGCCAATAGAAATTCTTCATATACCTCTTTTTTGTACGGAGAGGCTTTGAAAATTGCAAAGGTTGCCAAAACGGAATTAGGCGTTTCTTTATTTGAAAAATCTCCTATCGGTCTGCAATTCAAATTGTTACCGAATATGAGTACGGATCATTCCGGGGCGACTTTCAGAATGTCCTGTCATTTAGCGAGGAGAATTATCAAAGAGCGTAAAAAGGATAAAGAAGCAAATAAAAAAATGGAAAAAACAGTTTTGAAGGCCATGGCGGATAGAATTAAAGGTAAAATCTGATTTTTTAGAGAAGTATCTTGTAATAACTCCGATGAAAGTTTAAAGTAGAGACGGTTATTTATTTTTCGTCTCTATTTTTTTGTGTAAGGGAAAAGAGGATGTTTCATATCGTTTTAAATTTCGGAACAGGTTTAATGGCATTGGTCATCATCTTGAAAATGGTTTTACCTCTTCGGGTATCGGTATGGATAAAAATTCTTCTTTCTTTTATTTTGGCGGTCTTTTCTCAAAGAGTTTTATTAAACGCTCTGTTTTCTCCTTTCTTTGATTTTACGCAGATACCATATTTAAGACAAGTCTTGGCCGGCAGTTGTCAAACTTTTATATTTATTGCTTTTTTCCTTATTGTTTTTTCGGATATTGCGATATTTTTATATACCAAGGCAGCGGCCTTAAAGCCGTTTAAAGGCAAGTTGCCGACTGCTTTTTTGAGTCAAAAGTCTTTTCCTGTTTTTAAGATAACCTGTATTTTTCTGTTTACCGTCACTTTTACGGCGGCCGGTATTTATAACGGCAGGAAGGTTCCCGATATTAAAGAAGTGCGTATTGAGTCAAAGTTGTTGCCTCAAGATTGGAAGCCTTTGAAAATAGCGCTTTTGTCAGATTTACACATCGGGTCCTCGTTTGGAAAAAAATGGCTGACGCAAGTGGTAGAAAAAACGAACGCCGCCAAGCCGGATATTGTCGTTATAGCCGGGGATTTGACGGACGGGACGGTGAATGAACTGGCGGATGAGATAATGCCTCTTAAGTCTTTAAGGGCTCCGTTGGGTGTCTGGATTGCTTTCGGTAACCATGATTATTTCAGAGATGCCGTCAATTGGGAGGCGTTTTATGAGGAAAACGGTTTGCCTGTTTTAAATAGGAAGAGTGTTCGTCTGCGTTTAGACAGTATGTTTAACCTGGGAGGAACGACGGGAAGAACAAAGAAGCCGGATATTGATTCCATTTTTCAATGGGGGGAAGAAAAAGCTCCCAAAATTCTTATTTCTCACTATCCTCAAGCGTTTGATAAAGCAGCGGAAAATAAGGTTGCTTTGCAGCTTTCGGGTCATACGCACGGCGGGCAGGTGGGATTTCCTTTTGATTTGTGGGCCAGAGCAACAAACGACGGATATTTGAGAGGTTTGTACAAAAAAGGGGATTCATGGATGTACCTGTCTTCCGGTACGGGATTATGGGGAGGGTTGCCTGTCCGCTTGTTTACGACTCCGGAAATTACTTTGATTACTTTGGAGCGAAAAAAATAAGGGAAAAATTGCCGGAAAATCACCGATCCAGGCAGGTTCTTTTTAGTTGGTTGATAAAATTCAGATTATCGGTGATTTTCTGATTTTTGGAGATTCTTAAGGTTTTTATAAAATCAGAAATTAATTTCTTTTCCGTACCGATATCCAGAGAATTAACTTTTTTAGTTTGAAGTTCCTTCCCGTTATCAAGGCAGATGGCACATTCCGTTAAGGCCGTGTGAGTTAAATGTAAATAAGGCAGCAGCATTTGATCTTGTGTGGCTGAATATACGAAATTAACAGCGTTTCCGTCGTTTATCAGGTTGATGCCCATGATTTTTTTGATTTTGAAGCCGATTTCTTTTTCGTTTTCCGGGTGAATGTTGCCGAAGTCAAATTCATCGTCATTAGAGGTGCAAGAGGAAATAAAGCAGTCCCGTTTGATAAATTGCCAATCAACGTCTGTTATGGACTTATTTCCTGTTGCGCATATCAATATATCTGAACGAGAAAGTATCTTGCTCTTTGAAACTGTCTGAAAGCCACTTTTTTTTGCTTTTTTTAAAATCTGAGGATTAGAATCG